>JAEHCK010000065.1 GCA_020696345.1 Thermoplasmata archaeon
GAAAACAGCGGGATGTTAGGAAAAAAAAGGGAATTGGGGCCTGAAAAGGTCATTTAAGCACAATATTTCAACAATATATTTCATTGATGAAGTACATCAAGAAATGTCCGGGCTTAATTTTGATTATTCGGGCAGGCTCTTGAATAGGTTTTATTTTATTTAGTTTAGAGGCACATAATTTTTCACAATTAGCATCAATAGAAATTGTACTTACTTGTAAGAGCAATTTTGCATCACCTATTCTATATGGAACATAAACATTTTTTTCAATTGAAATCATAGAAGGATCTATTGTATAATTACGAATATATTCCGAGATTTCTTCTTTAATTTTTTCTAATCGTTCATCATTAACCATTGTATCCACTCAGAAAAATGTATTAAGTTTCATATAACGGCACCAGCATAAACGATGGGCGACCGAAGGGAGTATGTCCCGAAGTGCAAAGGCGAAGCCCACAGCGCATTTGCTGTATTAGGCGAAGTGGCAGTCTATAGTTCATTAATTGTTTTCAACAATTTCTTTATCGCAATAGTATGGTCCTTTAAATCGCTTGCCGAAGGAGTTGCAAGCCCGTGAGCAAGTTCATTCCGGAATTGGCGTACCAAGTTGAATTGTTGAACAAAGGATGCGGAGAGAATGTCAATTTGTTCCAATTGTCTCACCAGCATAGTTGGCGGCTCGAATCTTCTTGAGGAACCTATCGCATGTTTCTCTTTCAGGCGAATAAGTTCTTGTTCTAAGCTTGCCCAACTGCTGAAAAACTCTCCAACCAAACTGTGAGCTATATTTTCGATTAAGTCTTCAACGGAATCTCCGAATAAGTTGGAGAAGAGAATCTTCGCGATTTCAGCATATCCTTCAACCTTTTCTCTTTCGACAGTAATCCCGTTCCCCTCGTGGTAAAGTTGATTACGCAAGCGATGGAACCACTCGATGTCTCCTAATTCAATACCAACTATCTTGTCAGATGCGAATTCCTCAAATCCATCTAGCAAATACGGAAAGTTTTGACTGATTTCTTCGTATTTTTTTCGTGACAATCCTGTAATACTAGTCACTCGCGAAGGAAGTCCGAGATAGGTTTTAATCATCAACTCGACGCCATTGTCTATGCTAATCATTGCAATTCGTGTATCAAAATCACTTCCGAGTTGTATATGTTCAAGGCCATGCTTTAAAAGTTCTAATGGCCCCTCTATCCAAGGTTTAGTCGACATTGATCTTACCTCATTTTATTGCCATTTCGTCTAACTCATTATATCCGCATTAAATTGAAGATATAAATCAATATTGGAAATATATATACAATTAATATCATTTACATTTCTTTCGATTTTTCTAACAATTCTCCCCTACTTTATATTATATGCACCGAGTATACTATCTTCTAACCTTTTCTACCCGTATTAACTCAGAAATATAAATCCACATTGAGAGTATGTACTCGTCAATTACCTTTATATTTCTTTCGCATATTTTTACAATTCTCCCCAATTCTTTGCTTTAAATCGACCACCGTCCTAAAAAATGGTAATGGGCTATTGTTGAGATACCATTTTTAATCACTTGCTTTAATAATGCTATATTCCTACTTAAATTAAGCTATCTTTATGCATATATATCTATAACAGACCCCGTACACACTCTGGCTATTGATTTGTTAATTATTTTATATTTTCGCTTCACTCCCTCAACTTTTAAATATTACAGGCCTGATCGAAGCAAAGGAGTTTAAAGATAGAAAAACTTCGCCCGGCGAACTTTCGAC
Source organism: Thermoplasmata archaeon (assembly GCA_020696345.1). GTDB lineage: Archaea > Thermoplasmatota > Penumbrarchaeia > JAEHCK01 > JAEHCK01 > JAEHCK01. The sequence goes on from JAEHCK010000065.1 coordinate 1,773, forward strand.
AAAAGTAATTAAACAGACCAGTGGAATTAAAGATGATGATCTTCGTGAAAAAATTATACAAAAAAATTCAAGATGAACATCACCCGTCGTCTGAGGTAAGACAATTTGTTCGAGAGATCCAAAAAGGTCCCCGGCACAAGGCCAAAGAAATGCTCTGACCTGACCCCTTAATTGTGACCCCAAATCCCTAATTACAACTCCCATAATTTTTAAATATATCCCAAAACACGCAACAATAGCTGGACACCAACAATAAAGATTATTATTACAAAGACCACCTGTATATTTTTAGTCTTAAGCGCTTTTAGACCCCAGCTTGACCCCAGGTACGCACCTATTAACACAGGTAAACCGAGTATGGCTGCAAGCTCGAAATGTATCTGTACCGCATTTGGAAACTGGTTTATGGAGAGCAAGCTGTAACATACGAACCCGACCATTGAAGTAATTACTATCATTAACGCAGATGTGCCGATGGCGCGTCTCGTGTACAGGCCAAGAATGTATACCAGCACCGGCACGGTAATGATCCCGCCGCCCACACCGAAAAACGCAGAGACCATTCCAGTACCGATGGAGATCATGAACACCAATGCTATTTGATCGGTCGAATGCTTGCGATCCTTTGTAACATTGTCAAATCTCTTTTTGTAGATATCATAAACCATTTTAGAACCGGTGATGAACAGCAGAATAGAGAACATACAATATGCCACTACATCTGCAGTACGAATGCCGACCAATACACCGATAACCACACCAGGTATGGTTGCCGCAGCAAACAACAGGCCAAGCCTGACCTTGACCAGTCCGTTCTTATAATGCATGATAAACGCCGGCAGCTGTGTCATAAATGAGAGGAACAATGAAATTGCGATAATATCCAGCCTATCCATGCCTACTGCGAAAAATACCATGATCGGCACATATAACATTCCGCCGCCAAGACCCAGGTTAGAGTAAAGAAAGGAAACGAGGAACATTAAGATGATGAGAATGATTATGATCTCGATGGGTAACATGGGCGATCAAGTAGTGATGTGTGATATCAATAATTAATTTATTGTTGAGGATATTGGAAATTTGAAATTGAAAATATTCGTCTTACTCTTTAATCGTTAATCCTGACCTCTAAATTATGACCCATGACAACTAGATAGAACAATAACACTTTATATTAATAAGTGAATTTCCTGACATTATTTTTATTTTAATATTTTCGGGTTATTAAATATGAAATAATATTAGGAGCTTGAGGACATTGGCAAAAACAAGCAAGAAATCGGTTAATAAAAAGGCACAAAAAGGTACGCGCTGTTCAAATAAAGAAGGTTCAGGTACAAGTCTGGATTGTCTATTTTCACCCAGGTCAATTGCGGTGGTTGGCACATCACGGAAGAAAAGCTCGCTCGGTCGTGAGATACTGCATAACCTGGTTGATTACGGTTTCCAGGGACCAGTCTATCCTGTAAATCCAAAAGCCGACTTCATACACAGCATGAAAGCCTACCCGAGTGTTTCCGCTATCCCGGGCCCGGTTGATCTGGCCGTGATCGTCGTGCCAAAGAAATTCGTTTTAAGAACTGTTGAGGAGTGCGGTAAAAAGGGCGTCCGTGGCATCGTTGTGATCTCAGCCGGTTTCAAGGAGACCGGCGAGAAAGGTAAACAAATGGAGCTGGAAATGGTAGATCTTGTAAGAAAATACGGAATGCGCATGGTGGGGCCAAATTGTATGGGTATAATTAACACAGACCCGAAGATCAAAATGGATGCAACATTTGCACCAGTCCATCCTGTCCGAGGTTGTGTGGGGTTCCTGTCACAAAGCGGTGCAATGGGTAACATGATCTTGGAATATGCAAAAGAATTGAACATAGGCTTCTCCAAGTTCGTCAGCCTTGGAAACAAGGCAGATATCTCGGGCAATGATATCCTGGAAGAGCTGGAAAATGATAAAAATACAGATATAATCCTGATGTATCTCGAGAGCTTCGGCAACCCGCGTAAGTTCACCAAGATCGCCCGACGGCTGTCCAAGAGTAAACCGATAATAGCGGTCAAGGCCGGTCGGACACTGGCCGGTGCGCGTGCGGCGTCGTCACACACCGGTGCGTTAGCCGGTTTGGATGTTGCGGTGGATGCGTTATTCCAGCAGTGCGGTGTGCACAGGGCAACATCTATTGACGAATTATTCGATTATGCACTGGCATTTGCCAATCAGCCATTACCCAAGGGCAACCGTGTTGCCATACTATCCAATGCGGGCGGCCCAGCGATCATAGCCACCGATGCATGTGTGTCTCTAGGTCTGGAAATGAGTACATTTGATCCGAAGACCAGCAAGAAACTATACGATAATTTGCCCGAGGAAGCGAGTAAAAAAAATCCGGTGGATATCTTGGGTGATGGTGGCCCGGATAGATACCAGATGGCTCTTGAAACCATAATCACCGACCCGAATGTGGATGCTGTGATCACCATATTCGTCCCACCCTTGATCACCAACCCGCTTGACATTGCCAAGGCGATCACGGAGGTCAGCAATCGACATGAGAAACCCGTTCTTGGCTGCTTCATGGGCCGTGAAGATATTTTGGCCAGCATTGAAGTTCTGGAGGAACATAATGTGCCCGCTTATTCATTCCCGGAGTCACCGGCAAAGGCACTTGCGGGAATGTATAATTATTATCAATGGCGCAAAAAGGAATTTGGCAGGATAAAAAAATATAAAGTTAACCTTAAAGCGGTATCGGACATAATAGAGCAGGTCCGTGCAAGCGGGCGAACACAGTTGACCGGTTATGAGGTTGAATGCGTGCTCTCGGCCTATGGTTTCCCGTACCCAAAGGGCGGTTTGGCGCTAAGTGAGGAAGACGCAGTCAAGCTTGCGAATAAGCTTGGTTACCCCGTAGTGCTTAAAATTGCATCGTCAAAGATACTTCACAAGTCCGATGTTGGTGGCGTGCTCGTGGACCTGCGCACAGAATCCGAGGTTCGAGCCGGGTATAACAAGATCATGGCCGCCTTGCGCAAAGCTCGAAGAACAAAAGAGATCGACGGCATCCAGGTGCAAGCGCTGGTCAAAGGCGGGAAGGAAACTATTCTTGGCGTCACAACCGACCCGAACTTCGGGCCGCTCATCATGTTTGGTCTGGGTGGTATATATGTTGAGGTTTTGAAGGATGTGAGCTTTCGAATACACCCGCTGACCGACCTTGACGCAGCCGAGATGGTGCAGAGCATCCAGGGATATAAACTGCTCACCGGTGTACGGGGCGAGGAGGGTGTGGATATAGATGCCATAGAAAAAAACCTCATGCGGTTATCACAATTGATCAGCGATTTTCCCGAGATCGAGCAGCTGGATGTGAACCCACTGCTGGCGTTCGAGAAGGGAAAAATGTGCAAAGTGGTTGATGCTAAGATCATTTTGAAAAAGGGATGAGTGTTTGGTGATTTGTTTTTGATCAGGTAAATCCTAAGCTCTAAGCACTAAATACTAAACAAATTCGAAGTTCTAAATTCCAATGACCAAAACGGGTTGGTGGTCGGTTTTGTCTTACGGTTTCGCGGCTGATATCGGCTGTCGTCTATCGGTTTCGGCTTTTTACCGTTGGACGTTAGACGAGTCAATAGATTCATTGACCCCTTGTTAGTATGTTTTAATTATACCTTGTTTTTCTAAGAATGAAATCAAAAAATATATAATGTTATAACGTTATAACATATATGTATGTCAGAAGTATTCGAAGTGAAGCTGAGAAAGATCGGCAACTCAATGGGAGTTATCATTCCAGCTAAAATCATCGAGGAATTACATGTGGAGAAAGGCGATTTTGTGAGCGTATGCATTCCTAAAAGCGATATCCGGAAACGTAATTCACGACTATCTGAAATTGCGGGTATCGACAGCGGAAAAGCCGGTTTTATACGGGAAAAGGAAGATAGATACTAATGTTCATTGACACATCGATCTTGATCGAGATCTTAATTTCAAAAGAAGGTTCAACTGAATTTAACGAGATATTGAAATATGTGAAGGATGAACCAATATTTATTTCAATGATACAAATAGGCGAGATTTGCGATTGGTGTTTAAAGAATGATATCGATCCTAAAAATAGGATCTTGATGGTGAAAGAAATCGCTAATATTATCCCACTCAACGAAAACATCTGTACCGAAGGTTCGAAGATCAAAAAGAGCATGCGGGATTTGGGAGCGGCCAAATTTGGTCCAATGGATGGGTTGATACTTGCAAGCGCAAGGTCTATCGATCATCGATTATTGACCAAAGATAGGGACTTTGAGAAAGCTGAAGATGTGATAATTCTTTGATAAATTATTACTAGAATAACGAATAGTCCAGGGAGTCAAGAGTCCACAATGTATTATTAATTTCTTAAGAGTCGAGAGTCACGGACACCAGATTCACGACTCAGGACTCCTGGGACTCCCAGGACTCTCGACTCTATAAATAATAGAAATTCATATATATATTCGATATATATATCTATATACGTGGCATAATATGGTGCAAGCTGTTATTAACATCCCGGAACAAACCAATCGAGTTTTGAATATTGTAAAAGCAAAATATGGCTTGAAGGATAAATCACAAGCCATTGAGATCGTAGTCGCTGAATACGAGGAAAATTTTCTCGAACCGGAATTAAGGCCTGAATATATAGAAAAAATTCAAGATATTAAGAAGAATATTCTAAAGGAGATAATTATGAGCAATGCAACAATAATAAGAGCAATGCCAATTAATTTCTTATCCCTTTTCATTTAACCCACCTCAGTATTATTCTGTGTTATTCTTTTTGTATCTATATAAGTATTTCTCTATCCTGAATTAGATACGCCAGCGGACCGATGGAAAAGAATTGATTGGTACAGCACCAGGATATGCACCATCCAGAGTGATGCAAAAAAGAAGGATATAAGCAAATGAAAATTATAGAATTTTAATGCGCCCATTTATAGGCGCCGTTTAATCAAATGAAGATACCTCGCAGCTTGCAGTGATCGGGAGCTTCATTTGATAATTCTGAAACTTCTTTAAAGCATCTCCAAGTATTTGTTTATTTATTTCGTAACCAATCCCATTTCGTTCCAGATCACCCGCAGCTTTTAATGTTATAAAAGATCCTCCGAATGGATCCAATATCGTTTCGGACACATAACTATATGCTTTTATTAATCGGTATGGAAGTTCATACGGAAACGGTGCAACATGAGTTCTGTTATCACCACTCTTTTCAGGGTTCATTAACCAGACATCACTATTTTTCAAACTCAACCAAAATTCTTTATCTAATTTTGATCGCTCTTTTTGTTCTTTTGTTAGATGGCCATATTTGTTTAACCCGCGTTTTTCAGGCTTATTGAATTCCAGAATAAATTCATGCATATTATTCAACAGGATCCCGCCCGGATATGGATACGTCCCAAAATGTGCTTTTACACCGTTTGTCTTATGCCAGACTATATCTCTTTTGAATATGAAACCAATTTTTTCCATATGATCAATGGTCTTACCTGCAAGATTTAAACTTCGAAATGTGTTGTTTACTCGTATCGGTAGGTTCATAATATTGATAAACGCTTTTCGTCCAGGTTGCAATACTCGGAAAACTTCTTGCCAAACCTTCCCTATCTCCCTGAACCATTCATCTTCATCATGAATATTTCCTAAATTATTATCAATAGGTTCATCAGTATACATTTTAGCATTGAAATACGGTGGTGAAGTCAACATCAAATGGACAGAGTTATCTTCCAATTCTCGCATATCCATTGAATTACCTAAAATAAATCTTTGAATGGTATCATTGATCTTAATTTGAGTAATTCTCTCTATTTCAAGATCGCTCTTTTTTATTTCAATACTGCTTTCATCGAGATATTTTTTTAGATCTTTTATATTGTATCTCATCTGACCGCTTGCAGCCTTTTCGAAATCAATTAAACCTTCATTTGATAAGTTGTGTATTTTCTTTACAGAAATATCCAAAAACTTTGAAGCTTCAATTGCAGATAAATAGCTCCTATCTTGATAATCTTGCATGGTTTTCAACCTGATTACTGAATGGAAATAATTTATAATAAGTTTAACTGAGTCTTTTATAAAATTTGGAATTGGCCTAAAAAACCCAAAAAAATCCATCTAATGTTGAATTTCCCATTCAAATATTGTTCAATTGAAATGTCTATTCAGACAGCTGAGATGTTACTATGATCGGCTACATTACTTAGATTTGACTTGAATAAAGACCTTGGCCAAGCAGTTATCCTATGCATATATCTCGACAAGGATCTTTCCTTTGGACATCTTGGTAACATGGAAAACAAGATCCCCATCTGGAAATTCAATCATGAAGATAAGCTCTAATAGATGATCGCAGTATATCTTAGTTTGGGCTTGTTTTATCTGTGCATATATCTTTTTTGCCCATTGTGCATGGTCCATTATAATTACTGGTATTTCGCTGACCCAATGATGGAGAATACAACCTGTTTTACTTATCACGAACCTTTCACTAAGTCTCTTATCATATAGACGGGCGCCTTTCTGAATTGGCGGCAGCGGGCATTTGGTATGGTGGAATAGCGGGTTATTCATTAGGCCTAAGGCTGACCCTCTTTTGGCTTTACGTTTTTTAATATTCGGAGGTTGTCCTGATGGATCTTTAATTCTGAGCCCAGCTTTCTTTATTGTCCTCGGCGGAATTATATTAAATAATACCGAGATGAAGGAAATGGGTGTACCAATCATTCCTTCATCCCCTTAAGAAACCGTAAGATCAGCTGAACAAGAAATTCGAAGCCTAGAAAAATAATCAAACTAAAACCTAAGACATTCTGTATTGGCCAGGCTTCATAGGCGGTTATGTACGCATAGTGGTCCCAGGATCCGCCAAGATATGCGCTATGATATATCAAGAACTCCGTGGATATTAGAGAAAATATGTATAAATAGAAATGAGCATTGCAGTCGATGCCAAAAGGACCTTTCTTGGGTGTAAAATAAATGATAATTGCAAAAACTACCAAAATAATTGTTGTAAAGGATAGGGGATCCATTTAAGAATCCCCCTTGCCCAATCTACACTTCAAAATCCGGAGCAGAAAATCGAGAGACTTTGAAGGTAGGGTAGTTTCTAAATTTATCGGTCTTAATTTTACCAGTAAAATTTTTCTACCAATCGTCTTTGGTTTTGCTTTCAAATCACTAACATTTCTTAATTTCCTACTTTTGCTTATTTCTTTTTTTTTCATTATTTGTACCACACAGGTGCGAGGGGCCCCTTGCGGTTTTGCCAGCAATACTACTATAAGTGAAAAACATAATAACAACAGCGTTGCAACACTGTTGCATCAAAAAATAAGGCTCTTCTCGAGAATTTGTGCAGCTTTAATGTATTAAAAAAATTAAACTGAGATGTTCTGGGTTTTATCTATCGGTTTCGTCTCTCGGCTTTTGGCTCTTTAACGTTTTACGTTAGACATTTTACGATACGGGTCTCGAAAACCACACCGTGTAACGAAACCAATGTGTGTAAATGATTAATGAACTCAAATCAAATTAGTTTTTCAATTATTTAACGTAAGTTACTGTTTAGGCGTAAACAGCCTAACTGTAAAGCATGTGTTGGCAAATGGACACAACCAGCAGGTAATGCCGCAATATTTGCATACTTTCGAATTTGGATTTTCTTTAATAATAACGTACATTGGGGTTCACCTCCTTGATTTTGAGATGCTCCCCAAGGCCTCGGGTTTGACATCTTTGATTTCTTATATGTTGTCAGCTAATATTAACAACAACGTTGCAACAGTGTTGCATTTTAAAAGAATAAACAAAAACTATAATTAATCAACATCCATTTTCTAACAATAACCAATTTGAGTGAGATATTCGAGGGTTAGCGATGGATGAGATCGATAAGAGAATCTTTTCTTTTTTAAAAGAGAACTAAAAGGATTCAAGCGGGGAGATCGCAAAAGAATTGGGAATAAACAGAAGTACGATTTCTAGACACTTCCAGTATTTTAAAAGACTGAAAAAATTCGAAGAATTTTCGAATAGGGGGCATACTCACTGGAGATTATTCGAAAAATAGAGAAACCCAAGAAAAAACCCCATATCTTCATCCCCCACCCCTACCCAGAAACGCCCTACTTCACCGACAGAGTTAAAGAAAAACAGTTGCTCACCGACTGGTTGTTGCATGACCCCGAGCACCCACTATTATTAATAGTCGTCATCGGCGAAATGGGCAAATCCGAGCTGGCATGGCGGTGGCTGCGGGAGGGTGTTATAGCTCTGAAGTTCACGAAAAATTGATTTTGTCCCGAGGAGGCGAAAAGGTATATATATTCCTATAATAATTCAGCCTTAGATGGGTATAAAGTAATTCATAAGTTAATTTATTCCTAAAGGAGAGCGCAAAGTGACCTATGAGGATAAGAATATCTAGCGATGAATAGAATGAGGCTATAACTCGAATTGGAGGAGGTCCTGCCATGGATAGTGTACCGCATGCAAATTGATAGGATTAAATGAAGAAGAAAAAAGCGGAAGGATTAAATGAATTGAAGGTTTTTACTAATATAAATATCTGGGAATGAAAGTAATAAAGAGGTGTGAAGAAAAATGGTGGATTATAAGAAGTTGTTTTTAATGGCACCTGAACCGATGTTCTTATTAGATGATAAAGGTAAAATAATTAACGTGAGTAAAGGTGCTCGTTTAATGTTAAATTATGACAAAAGGAAGGATTTAATAGGAAAAGCATTTCAGCAATTGGGCCAAAATCTGGATTTCCATCAGATAGAAAAAATTCAAAAAAATATAAAAATATCTTTAAATATAGACTTTTTTTTAAAAAATGAAGAGGATATAATTAAAACGGTGGCAAACTGCAGAACATTAAAAGATGATGGTAAAACTGTTTCTCTAATCATCTGTAAACAAATTAAAGAATTAAAGACGTTGAAGGAGATATATGAGGAGAGAAAAAAATTAGATGAAACACATCAAGCGATATGGAATATAATGGACGCAATATCTCATGATTTATTAACTCCATCGACAGCAATTCTTACACATGTTAATAGTTTATCTTTTGAGATATATGATAATTTGTCAGATGATCAGAAATTTTATTTAGACCAGTCTAAAAAAAATCTAAATCGCCTAATTATATTAGTCAAAGATTTAATGGAATTCTCAAAACTAGAAACTGAGAAATATTCATTTAAAAAAGTCCATTTATATGAGATAATTGATAATGCCCTTTCACCCTGTCTTGAAAGGGGAAAAGAATTAAAAACAAGCGATGGAAAGAAAAAGAAGTTTAAAATTTATTATTGTTTAAAAAAACCTGGAGATTTTGACGACAAAATAGAATTCGACAAGATTGATTATGAAAAACTAGTTGAATTAAAACAAAAATTCCCCAATATTTACTGTGATAAAGAGAAAATGACAAGAGTTATTACAAATTTAATATTTAACTCAATGAGATACAGCGGTGATAATACTAATCCTAACATACAAATTGGATTTGAATATTTATCTGAAAACAATATAAGGTTTTTTATTAAAGACGACGGATTAGGAATAGCAAAAAAGGACTACAGAAAGATATTTGAACCGTTCTATCAAGTGCATTCTCTAGAAACAAAAAAGATCCAGGACAAAGGGGCAGGCTTGGGTTTAACCACCGTTAAGCGAATCTTAGAAAAACATAAATTTCACATTTTTGTCGAATCGAAGATTGGAAATGGATCAGAATTTTATTTCAACGCTTCAATAGCCAAATAACATTGATGAGGCCATGATATTAATGGACGGGAATTTAGAAATTAATGTATTATTGGTTGAGGACAGTGAGGATTTTATTTTTTATTTCCAAAAGAATATTGAAAAAATTGATATTGAAAAATATAACTTCCAACTTCAAATAAAAAGAGATGGTTATAATGCACTAAAATATTTATCCGATAATTTTGATAGAATTGATTTTGCTATTATAGACCTAAATATTCCAGAAATCGATGGTTTAAAATTAATTTCAGAGATAAAGACAAATGAAGATTATAAAACCATCAAAATAATCGTTGTAACGGCATACGATTCAGAAAGACGCAAGAGAGAGGCTGAATCTTTTGGAATAGATGGATATGTATTGAAAAACGACGACTTTAATCATGTTTCCCAATCTATAATTAAAAGAATAATGGAAACCCTTGATGTAAATAACATGGAGAAATAATAATGAAAAATGACAATGTAAAGATTCTTGTTGTGGACGACGATTTCGATTATAGGTTTATTATAAAAAATTTACTATCAAAGGATCCAAGAAAAAGATACGTTATCGAAGAATCTGAGAATGGTAGAAATGGATTAGAAAAGTTAAAAAAAGTCTCGTATGATCTTATAATTTTAGATTATCAGCTTGGAGATATGGATGGTATAACTTTTTTAAGGGAATTTAAAAAATTGAACATAAAAACGCCAATAATAATGTTAACAGGTAAGGGCTACGAGTCAATTGTCAAAAGCGCTCTAGACCTGGGTGTGGTTGATTACATTATGAAAATACCAGAACATTTGAATTTATTACCAAATATTGTTGATAAAAATGTTGAGATTTACCTTTTAAAGAAAAAGATCGAAAATATAGAATCTAAGATAAAGGAACCTTTGAAAAAAGAGGTTATAAAGAAACACTCAAAACTCATAAAAATTTTGGAAGAAGAAAAAAAAGAGTTGACTAACAAAATAAAACGATTAGAATATTTAGTTGAAGAAATGGACGAGATTCATTTCACACTTAACAAGAATGGAGAATTTACTTCAATCAATAAAGCTGCTGAAATAAAAACTGGTTTTAACAGAGAAGATTGGATATTAGAAAAAAGTTATTTAACTATTTCAGCTCCAAGAACAAAGGAAAGAGCCATTAAGAATTTTAATAGCCTAATTAATGGTGAAATCGAGGAGGATGAATATGAACTGGATATATTCGACAAGGATGGAAATATTATTAATTTATACATACATGATTCACCAATATTTGATGAGAATAACAAAATATTAGGAGTCAAAGGAATTGCCATAGATATTACTCAGAGGAAAAAATGGGAAGAGAAGTATAGAGAAATCGTTGAGGGTGTTGATGAAGGGATATATGAGTGCGATAAGAATGGAAAATTAATATATATTAATAAACCTGGAGCACAAATATTAGGTTATAACGATCCAATTGATATTATCGGTAAGGATGTTGCAAAAACTTTTTGGGTTTATCCAAAAGAAAGAAATATATCTATTAAATTAGTCGTGGAAAAAGGTATAGTGAGAGATTATGAAATTGAATTATACAAGCAGGATAGATCAATAATTACAATATCAGATACATATACAAAATTAACTGATTTGGAAGGCAATTTCATTGGTATAAGGGGTTTTTTTTGGGATGTGACAGAAGAAAAGAAATTGCAAAGAAAGTATGGAGAAATTGTTGACGGTGTACAGGAAGCGATATTTGAGTGTAAAAAAGATGGTAAAATAACATTTATTAATGAACCTGGAGCACAGATATTGGGTTTTAAAGATACAAAAGAAATAATTGGTAAAAGCATTGATAAATATTTCTATGTACATGAGAAAGATAAATTAATGTTTAAAAAGTTTTTAAAAGGCGAATTTAAAGATCCATATGTTCATGAAGTAGAAATATATAAAAAATATAAAACAATAATAACAATTAAATGTATAGGTACAAAATTAATAGACTACAAAGGAAATTTCATAGGCTTAAGGGGATTCTTTATTGACATAACGAAAGAGAAAGAATCTGAAAAAAGATATGAATCACTTTTTAAAAATGTTCAAGCTTTTATTTATGTCCATGATTTGAATGGAAATTTTGTTAATGTAAATCCTATAGCCCAAGAATTAACGGGATATACAAATGAAAAAATTCTAAAAATGAATATATCGAATATTCTTGATCAAAAATCCTTAAACAAAGCAACTGATATGATCTTGAAAAAGAAATTAGTATACGCGAAAAGATATTTAATTGAGTTAAATAAAAATAGATATCTACCTAAGAATAGAAGAGAAACCATAATGAAGAAGCTTATAAAAGAAATTTTTCCAGATGAAGAATATTTACATATCATAAAAGAAGTGGAAACTTCAAAGGAGGAATTTGAACAGGAACCGTATGAAATGGTCATAATAAAAAACGACGGAAAAGAACTTCCCATCGAGGTTCTCAGTACTCCGATTATAGAACTGGGCGGAAAGAAGGTCATCCAGGGAGTCGCAACTGATGTCTCGAAGAGAAAAATATTATCGGATCTATCTAAAAAAATCACTTCTCCTTTGGATTACGGAAGTATTGAATTTTCGAATTATTTAAAATATTGTTTAAATGAAATTATGAAATTAATAAGTAAAATTGGCACGAACATATTTGTATATGAAAAAAAAGACAATAAACTATTTAATATCGCCTCCAAAGGACTGTCTAAACAAGTGGTAAAAAAGTTGCAATCACTGGATTTAAATAAAAAAAATAATGGACTCGCCACAAAAACGTTTTTAAACAAACATTTTTATCAAATAAAAAATTGGGAAGAATTTAAACGAGAACCATCGTTAAAATATATCTTAAAAGAAGCCGAAAATGATGGTGAGAAAGGACTATTAAGCTATCCATTGATGATAGGTGATGAAGCCATTGGCGTGTTTCAAGCTGTTGCTTATTTTAATGACTATTTCAAAGACGAAGATGTTGATTTATTTAATTCCGTTGCAAACCAATTGGCAACGGGAATAAAAAGATATCAACTTCAGAATGAGGTTAAGGAACATGAGCAATTCCTTGAAAGTGCTTTAGATTATTCTACTGAGGCGATTATCGCTGTTAAGAGAATTGAAAGACAGAATAAAGAGACGAAAGGTGAAATAATAATCCTCAATATAGGTGTAGAAAAGATAACTGGCTATACCAGAGATTATGTTAAAGAATCCGATGTGAGAAAATTTTATCATAAAGGGGAAGCTGAAAAAATTATGAGGATGTTGCGAAAATCTCCCGATAAAAAAGTAATAGAATATGAAACTTTTATAATAGGGAAAGGAAAAAAAGATATTCCGGTAAGATTATCTGCGTCGATCATATACGATCAGGGTGACAATGAATGGGGATCAATTGGGGTTTATAAAGATTTGCGTGAAGAAATAAAAATGAGAGAAATGGAACAATTCTTTAAAAGTGCTTTAGAACATTCAGCTGAGGCAATTATTATAGTAAAAATAATAAAAAATCATTATAAAAAAGGGAAATTAAAAGGGAAATCTAAAGGTGAAATATCCATTTTTAATGAAGGGGCATCGAACATTACAAATCATAAAATCAACGACATATTAGGAAAAGATGTAAGAAAATATTATCCTAATGGAGTAGCTGAGGAAATTATGACAAAATTAAAAGAATCTAATGATGGAAGTATAAGCAATCATGTAACGGATATAATTGGTAAAAAGAAGGAAAAAATTCCGATTAGATTAGGAGTATCAATTATTTATAACCACAAAAAAATTTTATTTGTTCTACCATTAAATATAAAACAAAACATTAGAAAAGGTAAAATTCATAAAAAGATAAGAAGAAGATTTGAAGATAATGGATACGTAATATCTGCTGATGTAATGATGTTAAAAAATGACGAGAAACTCTGGATAATAAAAGATGGTTTAAAGAGATATCAGATTGAAGAGACGGATACAGAGTTGAAAGTATATTTAGAAAGGGTTTGGGGTACAATTGGGGTTTTTCAAGATTTACGTAAAGAAATTGAAAAAAAAGCATTAGAGCAAAAATTGATTAACTCTGAAAAACTTGCGAGTATTGGTATGCTTGCATCCGGAGTTGCTCACGAGGTAATAAATCCACTCATTCCTGTAATCGATCTTACAGGGAGGATATCAGGATTAAAAAATATAGGTACGATAAAAAAATATGCAAACGATGCGTGGAAATTATCAAAACATATAGAGCAAATAGTAAACGATCTAAGAGCACATGCGAGAACGGAATGTGTGAAAGAAAAGGTAGTGAAAGATTTAAGATCAGAACAAATACACGACTTAATAGACGGTACTACGAAAATATTTCAACTTACCCATAAATCATTTCAAGATAAGAAAATAAAAATTAAAAGAGATTATAAAAGCAAATCTATACTTACCATTAATTCGGGAGATTTATGGCAAGTGTTTAGCAATATATTGATAAATGCAGCCGAAGCCATACCTATAACTAAGAAAGGGATTATAACAATCAGAACGTTTGACAAGAACGATCATTTTGTTCTTACAGTAACCGATAACGGCATTGGAATATCTAAGAAAAATATGCAGAGATTATCTGATCCATTCTTCACCACGAAACCTGACGGTACGGGGTTAGGTCTTTACACAGTTAAAAAAATACTCCCGAATTACAATGGAACAATAACTGTTAATAGTAAAAAAGGTATTTCCACTAAAGTAACAGTAAAAATCTCAGGCAAGCCAGAAAAGGAGGGTGAAATAGATGGTTAAACAGAATAAAGAGCCCTTAGAGGAGGGGCACCTATTACAACAACCAGAAAATTATGCACGACTTCCCTTACATAGGGGTAGACTAAATAATTATCCAAATATTCTTTTAATTGACGATGAAACACCTATAAGGAAAACATATGAACGTATATTAGAGGAAAAAAAATACAACCTTATTTCAGTTTCAACACCTAAAAGCGCAATGAGGCGTTTAAGACAATATAAAAATGGTATAGACACCATATTGTGTGATATAAAAATGCCAACCGAATCTATAGGCTTTGATTTATTACATAAGATAAGAAAAGAATATAGTTATATCCCTGTAATTATGCTAACAGTTTTAGATGAATTCGAAACCGTAATAAAAGCCCTAAATTATGGAGCATTTGCATATATCAAAAAATCTTCTAATTATACTGAAATATTCGATAAAATCAACGAAGCTTTAGAAAAAAAGAGAAAATTCGAAAACCAAATAAATCTTTTAACAGGATTAGCGAGTGATTTATTAGAATATGAGAATCGAGATCAGATATTGAAAAAGCATCCTGAAATAATACAATATTTACCACCTGAACCGACACAAATGCAATTGATTCCTTATGATGAAGTTCTAACTAATTTTGACAAAAATTATAATTTTTTCCATGAAAATGTAGATAGACTATTATCAGAGAATAAGGATTTAATAGGAAAATATGTAGTTATTGAAGATAAAAAAATCATTAGAGATGAAAAAATCGAAGCACTAGCTACTTCGCTAGATTCCCTGCAAAAATACGTGTATTCAAATTATGGTAACGTTGGTGTTTATATACCAAAATTGGAGAAAATTGGAAAATCAAAAGAAGATGTGAAAATAGTAAGATCAAGATATAGGGTGGTGAGATAATGGTTACCTTTAATTTTACAGATAAAGATATATCAATCGAAGTTGAAATAAAAAATCCAACTGATAGATCTATATCACCGCAAATAACAGATGCAATTATTGATTCTGGATCTGAAATATCATTATTACCAAAAAAGATAATTAAAAAAATGAAGCTCCCCCCTACTGATAAAGTCTCTGTAAGAGGTTTTGGAGGGCCAGTCATAAAAATAAAAAGATATAATGGAACTATCCTTATAAATGGAATCCCATTTTATTTCAATCAAATGGAAAATAATTTAAAATTCGCAGAAAATCTAGATAATGAAATGATATTGGGTTTGGACTTTATCATCTTGTATCGGTTTTTCATTGACGGATTAAATAAAGCGATTACTTTTTAATAAGAATCTAAATAAATTACTTTTCATGAGGATAAATTTATGTGCTCTCCTGAAAGAATAATCACAATCTTAAAAACAGCTAATATCCCTTTACAATCAATCGATATTGCAAGGATATTTTTCCTAATGGAAGGACGTGATTGGAATAAAAACAATCTTCTTTTTATTATTAATAGAAATCAAGAAATAGATTGGAAGAATTATTTAAAAAATGATGATGAAAAACAAAAACGGATTAAAAGTTTAAAATATAAAATTCTAAGACTAGAAAAGTATATTAGAGATGAAGTTGAGTACGTTATGGTTCGGGGACAAAGACATTGGTGTTTAAAAATAAATGGAGAAAAATCAATAAAAAAATGCATCTACGATGATTGTGCAAGGTACGAAGATCATAATTTTTCATATATAAAAGTAATTATGATAAATCAAAAAAAATATAAAATAGAAATTGAAAAGCCATTTTGTAAAAATCATTACATTTTAATTATGAATTTTGAAATCGAAGAAAGGAAAAAAGAAATTGAAAAGAAGGAAACAGAAATCAAGAAAGATTTAGAAAAAGAAAAAGAAATTTACAAATATATTAGACGCATTAAACGGGTTGACTGAATGGAAAAGGGACAACCTCTCATTATTTGCTTGTTTTATGAATTTTCTACAATTTTCTTCAATTCATCTACAATAATCTTCTTTGTAACATTTCCACTCGCCCTCCCAAATTCCTTGGGGGCATCCCACTTTTCCAATTTCTTAATATAATTCATCAATTTCCTCTCAATACCGCACATATTAATAATTCCTCTCAATACCGCATATTTTAATAATTCCTCTCGATACAGTATATATTAATATATATTGTAAAGGATATATTTATATGTTCCTAAACAACAAGTAGGCCGAAGTGATTAAATGTCCTGATGTGAAAATAATGTTTGCCATCGAAGATCTGATTACACTTTCAATGCAGCACCTTCTCAAAATCCCCCAGTGTTATTTTCCCCTGTTTTATTATCTGCTTGATAGGAAAAGTATCACTTGGATAATCCATCTCCCATTTCTTTGCAAATGTCGCCAGATCTTTTGCTTCGATCACACTTATTGGAATATCTATCGATGGTTTTATCTCTTGTATCTTATGTTCGATCTTATCTGGATAACTGTGTGAAATTATTATGTACCCTTTTAAATTTACAATTTCCAATTTGCATTTTCCAATGTCCCAATCAAAATACTCAAATTTAAATCAAACAATAAGCCATCTTAACCAGACTATGATCGGCCCAAATCACTTTTTCTTCTTATCCTTTTGCTTACCCTTCTGCTTCAGCTTCTCCTTCAACTTCTCATTATCCATCTTCTTCTTTTCCTTCAGATCCTTCTGGCTCGGTTTAACTTCCCAATCGTCTTCCACGTTCTCATCGATCCAATCTTTTAAAACACCTTGAAGTTTAGCTTTCTTTTCCGAATCGAAATCTTTCGAGTCTCTCAGTCTGGCCAACCAGCCCTGCATACCCGAGAACTCATCTTCGGTGATGATCTTATCTTTAATGACCTCCCGTATACTACTCTCGACCTTATCTGGTAATTTGCCCAATCTGCGGTCCAATTCCTTCTTGCGAAGCTCCATGTATTTTTCATCGTATTGTTCCTTGAGCATAGTTAACTGAATGTTTGTCAATTTTTCGCTTTCCATATCGATTTTGATCTCGGTGTTGATCTCGTTAAGTTTTTTAACTGATCGGGCCTTTTCGATCCGATATTTGTACTTATTGTACAATCGTTTCTTCCGGCTAAATGCAAATGTACCCAAGATCACTGCACCCACAGCCATTAAAATACCCATGACCAGCTCGCCGACCTCAAACTCTACACCCCAAATTCTCATCAAGTTCGGGTCGGTCTGGACCTTTTTATCCATCGGTGCGAAGTCATCATAATCCGGCATGCCATCGTTGTCATCGTCAATATCTGCGTTATCGCCTATACCGTCACCATCCGTATCTTTCCATTCGTTCGGGTTAGTGGGAAATTCGTCAGAAGTATCATTGTATCCATCATCATCGTCATCATCATCGGCATTGTTGCCAATACGATCTTTATCAGTATCCATCCATTCATTGGGATCGCTTGGGAACGGGTCGTTGGTGTTTGGATAGCCATCGCCGTCTTTATCAGCATCGGAATTGTCGCCGATACCGTCGGAATCAAAATCATACCATTCATCGGGATCATTTGGAAACTCATCCAGGTTGTCGTTGTAACCATCACCGTCATCATCATTATCGGCATTGTTTCCAACACCGTCACCATCTGTGTCAAACCATTCAAATTTATTATTTGGAAATGCATCATTTGTGTTCGAGTAGCCGTCACCATCTACATCAGTGTCGGTATTATCACCTACGCCGTCACCATCCATATCTTCCCATTCGTTCGGATTATTTGGCAGATCATCGATCGTGTCATTATAACCATCATTATCATCGTCCGGGTCTTCATTATTCCCCCGCCCGTCACCATCAGAATCCAACCATTCATCCGAATCATACGGGAATTTATCCTGTAGATCGGGCACACCATCGCCATCGATATCAGTATCGGAATTATCGCCAAAACCATCACCGTCGGTATCGAGCCATTCATCAGGGTCTGTGGGAAATTCATCTTCATTATTGGCATAACCATCACCATCTATGTCAAGATCGGTATTATCCCCGGTTCCATCATTATCAGTATCCACCCATTCACTGGGGTCTTTCGAGAAATCGTCTTGAAGATCAGGTTCACCGTCATTATCATCATCGGAATCTGAATTGTCGCCAATACCATCGCCATCCCAATCGGAATACTCAGCAGAGTTCGTTGGAAATGTATCGTTTTCGTCATCCACACCATCATTGTCGTCGTCAGGATCAACATTGTTGCCAATGCCATCTTCATCTGTATCGATCCATTCGGTCGGATCGTTCGCGAACGGGTCGTTCGTATTTGGATAACCGTCACCATCGAGATCGGTATCTGAATTATCACCGATACCATCACCGTCGGTATCGAGCCATTCATCATCGTCAGTTGGAAAATCATCATTATCGTTCAAATATCCGTCACCGTCAATGTCAGGATCAATATTATCTCCGATCCCATCATTATCGGTATCATCCCATTCTGTTGCATTATATGGAAAATCATCTTGAAGGTCCGGGACACCGTCATTATCGTCATCCGAATCCGAGTTATCGCCAATGCCGTCGCTGTCAGAATCAGCATATTCAGCCGGGTTCGTGGGGAATGCGTCACTGCTGTCTAAAACACCGTCATTATCGTCATCGGTATCAGAATTATCGCCTTTACCATCGGAATCAGTGTCCCGCCATTCGGAAGAATCATACGGGAACGCGTCCTGGGTATCCAGAACACCATCATTATCGTCATCATAATCATTGTCGTCAGCTACACCATCAGAATCAAAATCAATGAAATTTACTTTGATCTGGTATTTCTGGGAATATATGGGGCCGATGCCTGCGACATCCTTGGCGGACCATTGGATATAGTTATCATTTCCATGCACAAATTCTAGTGTAACAGAGACAGTTATTGATTGGCCATTTGGTTGTGATACCGTGCTGTTCCATGATGTAAAATTTGAATTCCCATTACCATTAGTGGAATAACGATACTGTATTGAGGTACCATCAACGCTGCTTCCTGTATCTTGAATTGAAATGTAACATGTGATCTCGAGAACTTCGTTGATCGTGTTAGAGGTTGGTACTGGGTTCATATATGTCAGTGGCGTGGAATCTACCTTGATCTGATAAGGTGAAGATCTGACATGTATATTATCAGATACGTTTTCCAAGGCGCGCCATTGCACGTAATTATCTGTGCCATCTGATAATGTAAGATATGCTTCACACTGCAGGGTGGTATTATCAATGATCGTATACTTATCGACCGTTTGCCAGGTGCCAAAACCAAGAACTCCCGTGGTTGAGTACCTATATTGTAATGATTGTGGATTCGAATAATCCAGAAAATCCGGGTCGGTATCTATTGCTAAAATGATCTTTGAATTTACTTGAGTTGAGGTTTGCCAGTCCTCTGAGGTCGGAGCCGGGTTCGAGAATTGTATACGTGTAGTGTCTACTTTTATTTGGTTCCAACCGGATAAGGTCCAGCCATTCCCGGCAACATCCTTGGCGCGCCAACGGATCCAGTTGTAAATACTGTCCGGTAGATCGATCTTCGTAGAAAACGTTACACTTTCACCGCTGACCTGGGTTAATGCTTTTGTCCAATTGGGCGATTCAGAGTTTGGATTTGGATTATCCTCAACAACCCAATATTCTGCCGAGGTACCATCAGTTCCACTGCCACCGATATCTTCTATGGTAATGAAACATTCAACTTCATTAGAATTTTGCCAATCATTTGGATCTGGTTTCGGGTTGGTTATTGTGATTGGTATTGTATCTACTTTGATCTGGTATGATGCAGATAGAGTATAGCCCTCGGTTACGTTCTCTTTTGCACGCCACTGCACATAATTATCGGTTCCGTCTGTTAATGGTAGTGTGGCATATAGTAGAAGTCTGGTTGAGTCAACTATCTTAATTGTTCCAACATTGTTCCAAATGCCATAATTGGTTACACCAGTGGTTGAGTACCTGTATTGTAATGAAGCATTACCCGAGTAGTCAAAATGCTGTGGATCGGTATCAATATTTGCAATAATCCTAGCATTTACAGAAGCACTTGTCTGCCAACTGTCGGAAGATGGATATGAATTGGAAAATTGAATTCCCGTTGAATCCACTTTAATTTGATACC
Organism: Thermoplasmata archaeon; assembly: GCA_020696345.1. Lineage (GTDB taxonomy): Archaea > Thermoplasmatota > Penumbrarchaeia > JAEHCK01 > JAEHCK01 > JAEHCK01. The sequence goes on from JAEHCK010000065.1 coordinate 22,525, forward strand.
ATCCGGACTCTGTGAGCCCGTTACCGGCATTGTCTTTCGCACGCCATTTAATGTAATTATAAACACCCTGAGGTAGGTTCACTGTCGCATCGAAGGTAACACTTTTTTCACTTATCTTTGTCACCGCGTTGGACCAGTTCGAGGTTGCATTCTCCGGGTCAGCGTTGGCTTTTACGACACAATACTCTGCTGAAGTACCGTCAACACCGCTGCCGTCGATATCTTCGATGGTGAGGTAACACTTGACCTCGTTCGTGGACTGCCAATCATCCGGGCCGGGAAGTGGGTTCGAGAACGTGATATTAGTTGTATCAACCAAGATCTGATAATCGGGCGAGGGTGTATATCCATTGGTAGCTTTATCCAATGCTCGATATTGGACATAATTATTTCTACCTTCCAAGAACACTAATGTTGTGGTATTTACATGGACACCGACATTTTGTCCATCTTGGATCTGATACAGGTCGGTTGCGTCTGTCCAGGTACTATATTCAAATACACCAGCAGTGGAATATCTGAATTGTATTGCAGACGAGTTCACACCACTGCCGTTAATACCGCTGTCAAAGATATTAACCGAACATCTGAAACTACTGGTGGTCATCCATTCACCCTCTTCGGGGTCCGGAGATTTGAACACTGTTGGTTGAGTATCTAATTTAATAGTGTAAGCCGAAGATTTTACCGAGGGGCCAACCGTATCTTTACATGTCCAAATTATCTTGTTGGTACCTTCACTTAAATACGCAATTGTTGATGGCACTAGTGTCTTACCATCATAAGTTTCGCCTGCACTGACCCAATCGCCATACCCGTTACCTGTGTCTAATTTATATTTTATACTTGACGCATCCAACCCAGACCAATTATCCGTGATCTGAACGCTGAGTGTTTGTGATTGTGAATTTACCCACCTATTACTTGGCGGGTTTTCGTTTTGGAAATACGGATCGCTCACATCGATCTTGATCTGGTAATCAGATGAGACCGTATATCCATTTCCCACAACATCTTTGACACGCCATTTGATATAGTTCTGGTCACCCTCTTCGAATATATAATTTGACCTTGTTGCCGTGATCAACTGCGCGTCGGCCGGAACTGATCCATAATCTGTCCAGGTACCAAAGCCCACATCGTTATGTTTTTTAATTGCATATTGAATATTATTACCGTCCACACCACTGCTTTGGGTATCGGTGATCTTGACTGAGGGTGAAACCATGGCAGAGCTCAGCCAACCACTTGCAGATGGCGTTGCATCGGAAAATTGTATCTCGGTCTTATCCTGCTTAATATCAACTTCATAAATTCTAATACCAACATCTGTTGAGCCTAAGAACAATTCTTTCGTACCGTCCCAATCGTAATCAAATGCGGTTATTACTCCAAAATAATCCTGATCAGAATTCTGATATACACCCTTTTGCCAGACATCATTACCTTTATTCAACCAATATGTGAAACCATCCGTGTATTTCGGGTGCAGTTGAACGATGTCCAATAATCCGTCAAAATTCAGATCGATCAACATGTTCGCTTCAGCACTCTTACCAAAGTTCTTAACCAAGTCCCAACTTTCCGTTGATGGGTTCCAGGAATAAATGATCATCTCTCCGAGGATTTCCATATTCCCATCACCGTTAATGTCACCGAAATCTAAGCAATCAATAGTTGCCGTGGTCAATCCAGATGAATACTCGTCCCAGCTTGAATTCGAATTGTTCCACAGAAATGCCTTTACTCCTATAGGTGAGTTGCCAACTACCACAATATCCAGATATGGATCATTGTTAATATGTACGAATTTTGCATCGTTATAAGTTTTATTTATTACTACTTCTGTTACATTGGTTTTAACCCACGAAACGCCAGTATTTTCTAGTATCCAAATTTCATAAAAGTAACTGGTGGTATTGGTTGTTTTACTGATAGATACTATATCAATATCACCGTCATGATCAAAATCACCCACATCTACATCATAACAACGGTAACCTCCAGGCGTGTAAAGATCAGTAACAGCTGGAAAAGCACCAGCACCATCATTTTTCGCCAAGAGAACATTAGCACTCGTTCTACTTGTAATATACACAACATCCTGGTCACCGTCATTATCCATGTCACCAACAGCGCAATCTTCTATGTTTCCTTTACTGCAGCTCGTTGCACTGTAATAATCCCAGGAATGGCTTTTGTTATTGAAATATATGACAAAATCGTTACTAACCACACTAGAGGATCTTAATGCAACCAGGTCCAATAATCCATCCTCATCAAAATCGCCGTAATCAAGAATAAATTTCTGGCCCAACGGCAGGTTGTTGGTGATCTTAGAAAAACTCTTCACAAACAGATTTCCAAGCCCTTTGGTTTCATAGATGCCGTCAATATCGACGATATCACAAACACCATCGTTGTTAATATCAACCGCGCAATTTGCTTCTGAAGATGAGGATAAACCAGTGTTTAATACTGTCCAATTATACTTGCCATCACCCAAGAACACATCGACACCACCGTCACCAGAAGCGATGATGTCCGGTTTTCCGTCAAAATTCATATCTAATATACTGAAGTCGACATATTCGCCATAATAGGGTAGATTGCCTAACTTTTCAGTCCAGTCCGAGCCATTATAATACATGGTCAATATATTTCTAGGATCTGACAAGTAAATCCCCAAGATCAGATCCTGGTAACCATCCTGGTCCAGGTCTGCGCATTCTACGGCAGTAATGTGCCCATTAGCGGTATCTGGGTCAACTAGACGGACGGTCCAATTGTAACCTGAAGCATCGTCGTTTGTTACCACATACAATCTGCTTCCGCCGCCGCCGACAAAAATGTCCATGTCACCATCGCTGTCGTAATCACAGGTTTCTATGCAATTTGTGAATACTAATGATAATGACGTATTTTCATATGATTTTGTCCAAGTTCCAATAGGATTTTGAACATATACGTAAAATTCATCAGGGCCATCACCAATATAGGCAATATCAAGAATGTTGTCATTATTAAAATCTTCAGCTATTACCGATCTTGAGGTTTCCACACCAATGAATCCTAATCCATATTGTAACGACCAGCTCGTTCCATGATTATTTAGATAGATCTCGGGGATTTCTTTAACACCATTAGTGTAGTTAATTGTAACTATATCAGTCCAACCGTCATTGTTCATATCTCCCAGATCTAAGCCATATATATATATGTTTCCGAAATCTTGTGTGGGAAGGCCGTTGCTCATCGAACTCCAAGAACCATCAGAATTTTGTGTCGAGGCATATAATCCTTTTTTTATGCCAGCGCCATCTACTATATCCATTAATCCGTCTCGATTTAGATCCGCACATTCTGTTGATCTAATATACTTGGAATTTCTATTCTTTGCCATCTTTTCCCAATAGATATTATTAAGGTTACCATCTATTGCTCTCGTAGACATTGGAGGTGCTAGTGCAGGTCCAAGTTCATCTTCATTTTCTACCGATTCCGAGTCGTAGTTTATTTCATTAAATTCTGCTCCGGGAATTTCTGTTAACTCGTTACAGATCGCTTGTTCGGTTCCCATGGATGCAAATCCACTTATCAAAAATATTACGATTAATAAACTTATACTTATATTCTTTAACATAGTATCTAGCCCCCCTAACTATTGAAAGTTTGGCAACTATATATAAACAAAGATAATATTAATAATTTGTTTAAAATATAATGTATAGTGAATGGTGGACGATGATTTAGGGTAGAGTAGGGCAGTGGGCTTACGTCCACCACCCCCTCATCAAACCGTACATGTGGTTCTCCCCCATACGGCTTTCCGATGACCTTCTTTCTTGCGCTTTCGATTCGTATGACCTGTGTATAATTTATGGATTC
>JAEHCK010000107.1 GCA_020696345.1 Thermoplasmata archaeon
GTGTAATCTCAAAGAATATAAACGTTGTATCACTTTTTTTTCCATTTTTCACTTTTCCCCACTTCATACTTCGTCCCGCATGACCAGCAATACGCCATATCCGGGTCAAGGCTCTCGCCGCAGGTCATACATAAACCATCAACCGGAAACGGATAAGTCTTTTCAGGAATACTCTGGAATCCACTCATCGCGGCTCTATCGGGCTTTCTTTCTGTTTTTGTTTTGCGTTTTGTTATTTTTTTCTTTTTCTTCAATTTTTGTTTTTTCTCCTCTGGTCGGTCTTCAATGAACTCTTCTTCCAATGGAAAAGTCACCAGACCAGGCTCTTCAATTACACCTTCCAGCTCTTTTTCGATCTCGTCAGCAATTATTGGCTCTTCAATATCTAGCCCTTCAAGTTCCTCAAGCGCCATTTCTTCCTCGGGAATCTCGCCTTCAATCTCAGGTTCTATTTCGTCTAGTACTTTGGATATTTCTTCAAATTCTTCACCCGTATCCTCTCCTGAATCCAAATCATCTATTTCTGTAATATCTTCTTTTTTTTCATATTTTATTTTTAACTCTTTATAAGATTCCTCTGAAATTTCACCTAAAATAAATCGTTCCTCCAAAATATCAAGTCTTTGCTTTTTAGTTAGAACAGCTTTTGGAAGCTGGTATTCAGTCGGAATTCCGGGTCCACCCTTATCTAATGCTGGAATACTTTCCTCATCAACCGGCGGTAACATGGGTTCTTGTTCATCTCCAATTCTACCCCGTGGTAATGCCAGGTGCTTGGGTGGTTTGGATAATAACTCGGATTTCACATATGGAATTCTTTTACTCCGGTATACAAAAACAAACAGAACAATAACTAAGATCAATAATCCACAAATTGCTACCCATAGCATAAGATTAGATTCTCCGCCCTTTTCTTGATCCTTATCACCATCTTCTTTTTCAATTGAGTCCTTTTCCAGTACTTGAACTATAAGTGATCTGGTAATAGAAACATTTTTCAAATTATTGGATGATGCAGTAATGAATATCGTATAGTTCTCAGGCTTTGCTTCATCTGAGATTAAGATCTCAATTTTTAAGGTAATACTTTCACTGCTGTTGAGACTGATCAGTTTTTCAGATTGTTCGATACCAATATTCGCATCTAATGTTCCTTTATTGAAATTAACCTCGACCATGTCAATAGTGTTACCATTATTTGTGATGGTAATGTTGGTTGAGGTATAGTTACCCTGGGCCACAGTCAACAATTTAGTTTCTATTTCCATGTCTAATTTGTAGATCTTATCTTGAGGTAATTCTACAATAAAGTTCCAAATCCCGGAGTTACATCTACCTTGGAGTTTACCATCCGGTAATTGTGCCGTTGGTATCACTGTCCAGTAATAGGTTTCACCTGGTGTTAGGGGTGATTCGATAATGTATGTGGTTAATTTATAATCCTCAGCTATCATATTTTCCTTCTTAAGAATATCTTCTTGGATAGGTGATCTGCTGGAATAAACATTAAATGTTATTATTTCAGTGTTCGAATAATTAAGGGTCCAATATAGCTTTGGTGTAGTTGTAGTGACATTTGAATTATTTTGTGGCGCTATAAGTACCACTATTGGTATTTCTACTGTTGTATCTACTTTGAAGTGCCAAACCCCCGATATACAGGTTCCTATGACAATACCGTCGGAAGGAATTACTGTCCAATAATATGTTAATCCATCGATTAATGGTGTTGTAAATCGATAACGTGTGTAATTTATATCTGGTTTTAAAAGTGCCGAGCCATTTAATGTTATGATCTTAGATCTTTCATGACTGACAAAGAGGTTATACTTTACTTCAGTATCATTATCCTGGTCAGAACCATTCCAAATTAATTCAGGAGTTACTGTATTAATTATAGTACCATTCTTTGGCGATTTCAATATAGCTATTGGCGGATGATTTATCTTAATTTTGATTTGATAATTCTCAGAGATATGATAACCATTTCCCACCACATCTTTGGCGCGCCAGCGAATGTAATTATTTGTTCCTTCGGCAAATGTTGGTGTTACCGAGCATTGGATCGTATTATCGTCTATAGTCTTCAATGCCGACTGCCAATCACCATAATCCCAAATGCCCGTTGTTGAAGTGCTGAATTCGATCGAGCTTGCATTTACACCACTAAATTGATCATCAATTGTTATGCCGGATTCAACCTGAAGTCGTGTTTGCCATTCATCAGGAGATGGGATTGGGTTTGTAAATGTTACATTTGAAATGTCAATTAAAATTTTGTAAGATTGTGAGATATTTATTGGATTGCCAATAATATCTCTTGCTCGCCATTGAATTAAATTATCCCTACCTTCTTTAAAAATTGGTTTTATAAAACAATTAACTTCTTTTTGATTTTGATATTTCTGAATTCCGGCAGAATTCCAATCGCTCCAATTTAATCCATTATTTGTCGAAATTCTATACTGAATCGTTGATATATTAACATTAGTTGAATTATCAGAAATACTTATTGCACATTGAGGGTTCAATGTAGATAGCCAGTTAGTGCTATCCGGAGTTGATTTTGAGAAGGTAACCATATCAGCATCTATATTTAATTTATATTTCAAATTAGATTTATCTAAATACCACGGCACACCAGTGATAGTGATCGAATATGTTTCATTTATACTTGATTCATTTAATGCAGTAGAATTAATTAACATCTTTTTATATGGTTCATGTTTTTGGCTCCAGTTATTCCCTTTGCTGTCACTGACATTGATAAACAATCCTATCTCTTTTGGAGGGAAGATATTTGTAGTGTCTTCATAAACAATCTTCATGCCACTCCATGTAATCTTTTCACCACCCCTAACCCAATCCCCTTCGGACAGCTTTCCGTGATATTCACTAGTTACATTTAGATCCCCTATAAAATTAAATCTATTTTCAACCCGGTATATATCACTAGTGAAATTTAACCAATCTTCATAACCTAAATTACTAGTTACATGTGCTTGTAAAGTATGATAAGAATTTTCCGGGTAAGATCTATTAAATATGATATTGAAATCGATGGTCCAAGACCTGATACTATTATTATAGGTATATTTACTTAAATTGGATATTGAAATAAAATTATGGGGGTCTGAAATTTCTTCGAATTGTCCTGTTGCTTTTGTCCAAGAAACTTGTAGATTTAAACTTGGTTTGTTATAAGCAAGACCTAATTCAACAGAATTTAAATCGTCAATTTTATCAGGAGTTGTAACTTTAATTCTAAAATTATATGGGTCACTATATTCTGCATAACAGGTTTTTTCATCATCACCATCACCATTTTTCAATGTTATTGCATCAACAATTGGGATTGGTAAAACCTTGCCACCAGATAAAATAATATAAATCTCTCCTATGTTTGTTTGTTCATTACATCGCCCATCCGCAAGTGGCGCGGTTATGATTATTTCGTTCCTATTATCTCCATTGATATCTGTAAATAAAACAGAATCCCCAGTATCAAACTTAGCACCAAGTATCCTTATATCGGGTTGTTGAGATGGAAAATTCATATCGATTGTCTTAGGTAATGATTCGTTCCCATAGAATATATATGCATTTCCTTCGTTCCCACCCCATGATGTCCCAATTATTAAATCTTCTATTGAATCATTATTTAAATTCCCAGTGTTAAGAGCAAGACCGATATTATCCCATACATCTTTCCCATAAATAATAACATTTGATTTTGATCCACTTATATTTGAAGACATTGAATTATTACCATAAATAATATAAACTTCACCGCAATCAGACTTATCATTCTTAGTTCCATCTCCTTTTGCGCTTATTATAATATCATCATATTTATCTCCATTAAGATTCCCAACAGCAACAATCCTTCCGGAATAATCCCAATAATCAATACCGTAAATTGTAATATTTGCATCTGTCGTTGATAGATCGATTGTTTTATTTAATCTACTGCTTTTATTACCAAAGATTATATATGTTTCACCACTAAAACTTCTTTGATTGTTAATTCCATCAGCCCAATGTGCACCGATGATAATATCATCATACCTATCAGCATTTATATCACCAGTGGCAATAGATTCTCCAGACTGATCCCCAGAATCTATACCATATATTGTTATATTCGCAGATGTACTTACATTTATTCTGGACGGTAATGATTCATTACCAAAAATTACATAAGTTTCACCACATGAATTTCTTGTATTTGTTGGACCATCCGCATAAATTGAACTAAAGATTACATCATCAAAATCATCCCCATTTATATCTCCACAAGTCAATGAATGTCCTATTTCATCATAACTGTCAGCACCAAATATGGTGATATTAGGAGATGTTTTATTTAAATCCCATTTAGTTGGCAGTGATTTATTCCCATATAAAACATAGATTTCACCACTTTTTATTTTTCCATTATTATAGCCATATGCCTCAGTGGAGCTTATTATGATATCTTGAATTTTGTCATTGTTAATATCACCAACGGCCAAAGCTGATCCTATTTTATCATAAGCTTCGTCACCATATACTACCATATCATAATTAGATTCAATGTATTTTATTGGAGATTGAATTGTATTTCCAAAAGTTACATAAACTGCTCCACAATTTTTTCTATTGTTATTGGGACCATCTGATTTTGAGCTTAAAATTAAATCGTTAATAAAATCTCCATTGAAATCTCCTGACGTAATTGATGAACCAATGGTTTTTGCATTATCTCCTCCATAAATTGTTATGTTATGGTGTAAATAATCTGTTTCTTTGTTTAAATCAATTATTTTTGAATTTGATCTTGAAATAGACTCGAATATTGAGTTGTCCAATTCTATATCATCAATATTATAATCGGAATTTGCAAATGTTTCTAATACTCCATATCCATTTAACGAAACAAGAAGAATAATAATATTTAATGTTAAAAAAGATTTTATTATTCCGTTCACTTTTTTTTTCAAATTACGACCCAATTAATTACTAATTATCTCATATATATATATTGTTGTACAACTTTTTAATTAATTTATAAATTTTCCGGCAATTTCCTCCCCGTTCTTTTGTTATTAACGGCACCAATTCTAAAAAACGGGGCTGGCAAATCGTAAATATGCCATTTTCAGCCCTATGTAATACCTCGTCTGCAACACATCCGTGGGCCACATCCCCTGCTAAGCAATAATAAATTGCATTCCCCTGCCCATTAATAATAAACCGCATTCCCTTGCTCAGTAGCAATAAATCACATTCCCATGCTTAGTAATAATAGATCGCATTCCCCTGCTCAGTAGCAATAAATTGCATTCCCCTGCTCAGTAATAATAAGTCGCATTCCCCTCTTTGCATTCTTCCTTTTAACTTTTAAAATTTGACTTTTATTAAACATATCTGATTTAAAAGGGAAGGTATTTATACTCCTAAAACCCTGTATTCTATCGGTGATTTGTATGGTCAAAAGGAGTAAAAGAAAAGGAGATAAACCAACTAAAATAGAAGGTATGGAAGACTATAAAAGTGTAGCGAAATGGATTAACCAAACAAATGGTAGAACTTGTTCTAATGGAACACGGAAAGTTTATTTATATCATTTGAAATCCTTTTGTGATGAGATTGGTATAGACCCAGACCAACTAATAGCGGAAAGGAAAACACACTTAAAGAGTGATGAGGAGGAGACAAAAAGAGAACACGAAGAAATGGTAATGGATTATTTCAACAAAATGGACAAAAAACATAGCAGAAGTTATGCGTTGACTAGAATAGCTACAATAAGAAGTTTCTATCAAGCTAATTTCTCGGATTTAAAGTTACCAAAGTTAAAGGGATGGGTCACACATCAAGATTTAATACCATCATTAGAACAAATTTCCCAAATGGTAGGAGTAAGTGATAGTGCTTTACAACGAGCATTGATTTTGTTTGGTTTACAGTCAGGTCAAAGGAGTGGAATTATTACCTCGATAACGTATGGAATGGTAAGGGAACAACTAGAGAAAAACGAATCACTAATAGTTATAGAAGTTTCACCAGATTTAAGAAATCCAAAAGGTGAGAGAGTAAATAAAAATAGAGTTCCATATCATTTTTGTGTAGGGAGAGATACTATAGATTGTTTGAAATCATATTTAAAAACCAGAGAAGTGGCTGGAGATGAGATTAAAGATGATTCTTATCTATTTGTTACAGAGAGAAGGAATAGAAGAAGTGAAGATGAACCATTAGAATTTCGTCCATTAGATGGAGATTCAATAAATAAAATGATTAAACGATCAGCACTGAAAGCAGGTTTAATAACTGGTGAAGAAAAAAGGAGTCCAATCCATTCTCATACATTGAGGAAACGATGGAAAACTCAAGTAGAAGCAGGAGGAATGGATAGAAATTGGGCAGAATACATGATGGGTCATTCTCAAAGTTCATTAAACCAGGTGTATTCTCAACCTGATGTTGAACAACTAATAGAAGCATACAAAAGAGCAGAGAGTTACCTGAGTATTTCACATGTTACTAAAGGTGATATGGAAGATTTGAAACAGGAAATGTTTTTGGATCTATTAAAACGAGATGCAGAACTGATGGGAATGGATCCAACAAAATTTATAAATAAACTAAAAGAATTAAAAGGTGCTACAACTATAGAAGACGAAATAAATGTACTTCGTGAAGAGATAATCAAAATAACACAAAAAACAGAAAGTGGTAAACATAAAAGGGTAAGTGAAGAAGAACTTGAGGAGTATTTGGATCATGGGTGGGAAATAGCAAATCCAATTCCATTACCAAGTGGTAAAATTCTAATCAAGCTTAGGAAGTCAATGTTAGAAAGACCTTATGGAATCTAAATAATAAGGTTGTAATGGTTTCTAAAGGGGTTTTACCATTCCCCTATATTCCCTTTCCTATTCTCATTTGAACACTATATACTTCAAATAAACCATCCACATGATAAAATTAAGTTGGACTAAGAATATAAAATTATTTATCTTTCCTTGTTTGCAGATATGAAAACTTTACAATTCTCATAACCCAATGACCTTTGTTCTACGCATTGTGGATTTATCTTTTCCCTTTCACCTACTGATAGAACACAGTGGTGGCAAATAAGTGGTATATATTCTATTTTATTATTCATTGATTTCCACCTTCCATCAAAAAAAAGTAAGTGGTTGGATTTGAACCCGCTTACTCATTCAAGATCTGTGTTACATTTGTAACATCTTTCTTGCCTTCAATTAGCTGGTATATTGTGTCTAGTCTTATAATCAACGAAACATATTCCTGACCATCTTGTGTTGTATATGTTTCAGCTTTCTCGAAGGCTTCTTTATTTATCGAGATTTTCAAAGCCTTGCCGTTATTTGATCTACGCACATATCCCATTAAGTTAGATTTTACCATTTTATTTCCTCCTGTTTATTTTCTTACACTCCTCTTCATGTAATTCCAATTGCAACTCGGATAATAATCTCATGCCACAATATCTACACGTTGGATATCCGTCCATTTTGTATCGCATCCTTTTAAGGGTTACTTATGTGTAATGTTTTATCAGAATTTATTATTTTCTACTCATTTTTTATATTAATTGACTTCATATTTAGACTCCATAGTAACATAATATGAACATATTGGGTAATAACTTCAGAAATAGATATAATCTTATTAAAAATATCAAGAAATTAAAAAGACACCAGACCAGCCAATAGAGGAAAGGAAAAAACACTTGAAAAGTGACGATGAGTCCATAAAGAGGAAAGATGAAGAACAATTGATGAGTTATTTTGAGAGTATGGAAGGTAAATGTTCAAGAAAACACCAATCGGGTACACTGTCGGAAATTATATTTAATAACAACTATTTACAGAAATTGTTGTTAGTGACAAGAATCTGGAGGTAAGAAAATGAGAAGTGAAAAAGAACTTGAAGAACTTAAGGAAGAAGAGTATAAAATCCCAGCGTATTGTAGCAATTGTGGCTACAAAGGTAATATAGCTATCGAACGAGGACAACGAATATCCGATGGAACTTGTCCGCATTGTGGATGTGTTACGTTGACTAGAGACTTGTCAGAGAAGGTAGAATACTTACCTGAGAAGAAGTCAAAAAGTCCAATAATAGACCACGTCGTAGACGACGATAACGACACTGACAGCGAAACGGGAAGCTTTGGTGAAGCAACTAAACCTCGTGTCAAACCTATGGAAGTAGATATCTACGATGGTTACAACCCACGAACCGCAGATGGACAGAAAGTTAAATTTGTTCGAGTTGAAGAACCAAAAGAAGACGAACTAATCGATATGCCCGTTGCTGGCGACAAAGACTATGGACAAGAAGTCGAACAAGAGAAGAAAGACAAGGAGGTGAAAGAAGATGAGAACTAGAGAAGAACTTGAAAAGGATTTAAAGAAAGCTATAAACGATAGTAATACTAACGATGCGCAACATTTGTTAGCTGAGATAATGTTAGACATGCGCGAGTTGTTAATGCACAGTTGAATATAAAAAAATAAATAAAAATTTAAATACTAAAAAAAATAAAAAACGATATAAACAAAGTGGTCTTATAAAATATATTATAATAATACCCAGGCATGTTATAGTATAAATTTAAAATCTTTTTTTAAAAAAATAAAAATATTAAAATTGAAAATTCCACGGGTATACCATCATTTAAAAGGTTTTATTATTGAACATATATAACCACTCACTTTATCTTAAAATCTTATTTTACGGGGTATTCCATATAAAGTACAACTTTTAAAATATAATCCAACACCGTAAAATGTATGAAAGTCCCCAATGCTTACGATAGAAAATACGCAATCCGTAATCTAATTGAACATAGTCATGGTAGGGATAAAAGGCATACTGAGATCAAGAATATTCAAGCTACCGATATTTACAAGTTCACCGCACACTTAGGTATGCATGTAATATCGACATTGGCTCTTGCATTGGTTAGATTACAAGAAGGCAAAACCGAGGGGTTGATTTATCGTGGTGGGTTAATTTAAGACCCATTCACTTTTTCATTTTTCTTGTTATTTCTTTCATTCTATCTGGAATATCTTTTTTTTCTGTTTTTAAAACTGCTGTCCATTTCCCATTTTTTTTATTAATCAATTGTACTAATTCCCATCCATCCTCACTGAGTTTGTTTAGTTCACTTCTAAGGGTTGGATCATTGCTACCTACCTTTTCAGTTTTATAAATCCATTGTTTACTCAAAACATCACCAAAATAAGATATATTATCATTAATTAAAAATCTTGTTGATGTTTGAAGAAGTTATAACATCTGGCAAAGAAATTTAAATACTATCATTTACATAGTCATACCTTATGATAATGTTAACAATGGTTGCTTGTCCAAATGAAACATGGGTTGAAGATAGTGCTGTTGAAATAAAAAATACAAATAACTTATTAGCTGAAGTAGTTAAAGAAGTAAAAAGACTGAAAAAGGAAAAATGTGATAAATATATTGTCCATGACCGTATTGGAGAAAGATACATAATTGTAGATTTTGATGGGGAAGAAACTAACTATAAAATAATAACCAAGAATGAATTGGAAGGGTTAAATTTTATTAAAAATCTCTAATCTGCTTAGCCATACTATTTAAACTCTTTCGCACTTTTTTTCTTAACATTTCTAACCAGCTTTCAAAATATTTCTAACCAATAATTTCAAAGGCTTTATATATCAGATGGGCAAATTAGAATTCCACATATTAGTAATAGTGATTAATATCTTAATCATTATTTTTGTACCTTTAATGTACCACCAGTTAAGATAATTTACGTTTTCTAATCCCAAGAAAATCTAGTACAAAACTTATACTAGCAAATAGTACTGGTAATCCGATAAGGAAAGTAAATGGACTAGCTAAATTTATTTGGATAAACTTCCAAATAAAGACGATGCCCGCTATTACTTGGATAATAACCCATATCCAAGCAAATGACCACCAAAAGGTATGTTCAATTCCCATATTCTTTTTTCTCATATTAACCTCACAAGGAATGTAAATGTTATATGAATATTTAATATTTTTCTAAATAGATTAACTATGCCCCTCTTCTTAAATTCTCATGATTTTTTATTTCACACACTACAAGATTCTTCCAATGCCGTTTTCAGATATGTTAACCAAGGATTATCATCTGCACTCGGTATCGGTAAATTCGCTATTTGTGCGGGTGTCATGCCGTCTAAGCTCATGTGTGGTTTAATGAAGTTATAATAAAACCGTTCACCATCGATGATAGTTTGTGCAGTTTCTGGTGAGTCTGTACCGCGCATGACCTTAAGCCGTTCTCGGATCGTACCGTTTAACCTTTCTATGTTTTGGTTCAGGAAATATTTCCTTTTACTTGGTGTTCGGAAATGTATTGTACGGCCAGATAATGAATAAAACTCTTTTTTACAAGCATCGTTATAGCCTTATAACCCATCAGTAATCAGTACCTTCGGTTTTCTCCCAGCTTGCTCTTTACCCCTCTTTAATACATTTCGTGCATCGGATATCTCTCTTTTCTTTGTAATCGTAGATGCTAACAAGAATCTTGTATCTGAATCCATTAAATTCCAAATCCATTCTGTGTTTTTCTTAACCCCATCTTTACGGATATTAATTGTCATTTCGTCACAATTCTAAATATCTCCTGTTTGTGGGGTGTGTTTCGTGCTGTATTCGTTTAGGATTTTACCAAACTTGTGAACCTAACTGTACCCAATTTCTCAGTTATTTTCAATTCGCTTTGAAAGATTTCTAACCAGCTTTTAAATAATTTCTAATAGAAACGCTCAGGGGGTTTATATATTACTTAAGCAAATTAGAATTTCACTTAAAGATTATGCCTTATAGCCTAAAACATAGCCTGAAATATAGCTGAAATTAGTTCGAGATAGATTTAAAACAGTAATGATATCGAGTGTATCTACTTCAGTAATGAAGATCTTGTCGTAACCTTCAAACATGCCTTTCTCTTTTAGTCCAAGGTGTGGTGGAGCTGTCTCTGGGGTGTATTCTTTATAAGACCAACCCATGTTAACCATACTTATCTTGAAATCTGATTCGGTTGTAATTATTTTGACCTCTGGTGGTTTAGGTTCTTTTTCGGTTTCTTTTACAGGTTCTGGTTTTTCTTCCGGTTTTTCTTCCTCTACTTCTTTTGTAGGTTCCTCTTCTTGGACAGCATCCTCTTCCTTGATGGGAACTTCGGTATCTTTTATTTCATTTTCTTCTTTATTACCTTCGTTTTCAGCTTTCGTGTCAATTTCATCTTCAGTGTTATCTTCACCTATAGGAAGTATCCCTAATCCAAGTATACCACGTTTTTCTTTTTTATTCATTTTTATCACCATAGAGATTTACTGCTACACATGTTTATAATCATTGCTACCCAGACTTCTAAGATTTAGAGGTAATTCTTGTAACAAACTAAATAATTAAAAATAGTGGATTTCTAATTTAAAACCATAGCATTTAAGCTAAACCCATGTTATTTTCCGAGCATTCAAAAAGCAGATTAGAAATTATTTCTAATTATGATACTTTTTATCAATAAATTTATAAAGCCTTCAATTAATGTATTTGATGAAGAATTAAAAAGGTGTTGTTATGAAAAATGAAATCTCACCTATTAGACCATTTGGAATATTACCGTATCCAATGATTCCAAGACCATTTGGAATTGTGCCGACCCCCGTAGATGTATTGAATAGATTGAAGAACTTTAGAGAAAATATTGAAGATATGGAATTAAAGGAAATTGAAGTTCGGGTTGAAAGCAAACCTTTTGAATTGCCGAAAATTGAAATTAAAGCCAAGTTTAAAAAATAGATGGCTTTACCATTGATATTGACTTTTTAATGGATATCGATTATGAGCAACTTCCGAAATTATTTCTAATTTATTTATGAAACCCAATTCTCATATTATGTTTAGCAAGTAATTTACGCATTCCTGTAACTATCTCATCAGAGTAATTGAATAAAGCCCCATCTATTTGTGTTCCAGTTTCATCAAGTAACATAACCTTCCCTTTCATTGCATTTAACGAAGTATATGCTCCCTTGTAAACATATATTCTAAATCCAAAAGTCGCCAATTCTTTTTTCGGAATAATACCACCTTCATTATTTAATAATTATTTGTAAGAGTGTAGGGTAGGTTACCCATTTTCGGGAACTTCATACTCCACCCACCCATTACACTCTTGAAAACCCTATTGTTTTCAAATAATATTAACTTTTAGGTAACATAATCAACCTTATCATTTGTAACCCAATTAGAAGTCCAATGAGTATTAACGGTATGAAATAAATAAGATAACCTTTGAGATATAGCCATAATCCTAGAATGTAAGGAATCCGCCCACGATAGCATAAATAATGACCCTGATATTCATTGGGTTAGCCATAGATTTTTGATTATAACTATTTTATTATTTGCCTCATACTCCTAATTGATCTCCTATGCATCCTCATTATTATTTTATTCTCCATCTACTCCTAATTCAATCTACATCTTCTTTTCTTGGTTTCCAATGTATTTTATTTGGTACTACACCAGGGATATTTATAGGATTACCATTATTCTATTTAATACCATATTTCACCTCTTTCTTTTTTCGTTCTTTACTATCCCATATATCATCAATTACATCTATTCTACTTAACTTTATTTTTAATTGATTAACATAATCTGTTTTTCCTTTCTTGTCAGATTTCCTACAAAGTATCCTATTATACATTGCCTCTACAAAATCCTCATCAGAATAATCCCCAAAATCTTCCCAGTTAGGTTTCGGTAATTCTAAACACTTAATCATTTCGTTCTCAGCTTTTTGAGTAATCCTCTTTGTTTTTTCTTTCTTTTTTATATATTCTTTTTGTTCTTCAATTGACCGTTCAGTAGACTCAGGTAACCCAAGTAATTTAGTCTCATCCATTTTTTTCAATTTATGTATAGGGAAAGCTTTTTTAATATTTTCCAATCGATTTAATTCGTTCCTTGACCATTCAATTTCTTTATCGATATCGTTCAAAGCGTTTTTTAGATTAGTTTTATTTTTCTTCAATTTATTAATTTCTTTTTGGATATATGGCCATCGTTTGTCAAATATTTCATATTCTAATTTTTTTTCATCAAAGTTATTTTCACCTACTTCTTGATTTATTTCTTTAATTAATTTTAAAATTCCCTTTTTATTAATTTTGCAATGCTGAAACATTCCTAATGGTCTTTTAATATCTTGTTCATCAACATTGTATAATAAAGTCCAAATTATTGATTTTGGTTTACCTTTTAAAATACCACCAGATTCAAATAATATCCAATTTGAATTTAAATTTGTTTTTGTTAAACAAATTATCCCATAATTTGTTTTATTTAATTCTTTTCTAAGACCATCTTCCCAGGATCGACCATATCGCAAATCATCATTTGAAACAAAAATTTCAATATCTGGAAAAATATCATTTAACCATTCTTTAAATTTATTAGCAATTTCATAACTAATTTTACCAGACCAACTAATAAATAGTTTCACCATTCTTTTACTCATAATATTCCCCTAAAAATACCTAATGCATACACTTTTTAATTATATATTTTACTCTTACCTAATCATATAAGAGATAAATATTTTGCCCTAAACTGGTTGCGTTCTGTTGGGGGACGAAGAACCCCCACTGGCTTATATTCGTGAAATCATCCTAAATCGCTGTTTCGTGAGCAAATTGATTTAATATTTAAACTTAATCGTTTAATGGTCGAGTAGTTCTATTGCGTGAGAAAAAGCCCGTTCATTTGTTTCTCCATCAATTTTGTTTTCATCATCAATCCAGTTAACATATACCTTTACACGATCTACTGTTGCCGCTTCGAGAACGTGACCGTCCATATTAAGTCTGAGTGCTTGTATAGCCTGAAACTTGGCCTCTTTTTCTGTAAGGCTTGAATCCCTTTTTTTAATACAAACCTTCACAAACTCATTACTATATTCAAAATCTATTTTATTTTCCATCAATTAACCTCCATTTATTCTATTCCAAACTCCTTATTCCAATCAATATCATTACTCGGATTATATTCGAGGGCAATCTATAAAATCACAGTAACCTCCAAAGTCTTTTTTATTTCTAATCTCAGTATATATTCTATTTAATAACGTCATAAATTCATTATTAAGTTTAATGATGTTTGATTTTAATTCTACTAATTGTTTTATATCTTCTGTAATTACCGGCTCGCTCAAATACCTGATAATGAAATTATTTAATCCTTTTTTTGCATTATATACTGTATCTTTATTTTTAATATTAACCATTCTCATTATTGTTCCTGATGTTCTTTCTTTTCCCTTAAAGGATTTGTGTTTAATTCTAAGATAATAATCATTTACTGATTTGTCATAAACAATAATAGGTAGCTTAAAACTATTATCTTCATTTTTATTATAACCAATGTTCCATAACGACTTTCTTAAATCTCGAATTGACATATAATTTCCTTCTTTACTATATTTACTAACCCATTTATCTATAGGATAGTTTGCTCTAAGAGTTTTATTAATATTGCTCCCAAATTCTTTGTTTATATTGTTATAACTATTTTGATAATTATCAGCTTGTTCAATTAAGTTTCTATAAAGTAAATTTTCTTATAAGGTAACCCTAGTAACCAAGGTAACTGAGAATAATATAAATGAACCTTCTATTATTCCACCTGATAAGTTCAAGAAGTGGATCACTAATTTTTATAACGATCATATGGGTATTAAAAAAGAAGAATTTATAAAAACTGTATCAATTGAACATCCACGTATAAAATTAAATAAAGTGAGTGAACTTTTTGATAAGTTCTCAGAGGATGAGGTTTCTATAAAGACGAAAGATGACAGGTCAATTAATAAAAAAAGGAAAAGAAAATCTAAAATACTTTAGAACATAGGAATATAAGTTATAGAGAGAATAAGTACCTTAGAATTACGGTATAAACAATCTAAATCAATCATCCTTTAGTTAACTACCTGTTAAGTTTAAATGGCCGTGTACCTTATTATTGCGTTTGTGAGATAAAAATAAAATCTAACATTAGGTACTTTGAGTATGAAAAAGAGAGAGAAGACACCAATAACTATAGTTTATAAAAGAGGGTTGTGCGAAAAGGTTTGTTTGGAACATAATCGAAGGTGTGAACTATCAAAGGGTCATCAAGGAAAGTATCACACTCACGAAACTCAAGGTAAAAGAAGATATTGCAGATGGAAGTGAGAAATTTGGAAATTATTATTTTAATGATGATATCTGATAGGAAATTTGACTTTTACAATTTGAATTTTCCAAGATTTGGTATCTATATTTGGATTTGGGATTTTACCCGCCACCCCTCACCAAACGATCGTAAACGATAATTCATTGAAGTGGTCTCCCAACGATTCCAAGCGATCATTACTTGAAGTGGTCCCCCTTCCCCAAGTGGTTCATATTATCAATCGATCGTAACGGTCGGTGAAAGCATTCTCTAAACACACATAACTACCCTAACATCGCTACCAGTGTAATCTCAAAGAATATAAACGTTGTATCACTTTTTTTTCCATTTTTCACTTTTCCCCACTTCATACTTCGTCCCGCATGACCAGCAATACGCCATATCCGGGTCAAGGCTCTCGCCGCAGGTCATACATAAACCATCA
>JAEHCK010000129.1 GCA_020696345.1 Thermoplasmata archaeon
AGACGAATCCATAAATTATACACAGGTCATACGAATCGAAAGCGCAAGAAAGAAGGTCATCGGAAAGCCGTATGGGGGAGAACCACATGTACGGTTTGATGAGGGGGTGGTGGACGTAAGCCCACTGCCCTACTCTACCTTGCCATATTCTATTTAATAACTTATAGTTGGCCCCCCTCTTCACTCTTTTAACACCACAGACCAACAGACCGGTAGACTAGCAGACCGGCAGACTGGCTGCATTGAAATTCCAATAGAAGTTATACATGCCCCTATTCAAAGATCGGTCCAAGAATGGCTAGGCCGGTCTCACTGATCTCGATCAAGTGCTTTTTACGGCTGTGCGACACCGCCTTCATTTTCAAAACCTGCATGTACATTGCAACATCGTGCGGGTTCTCAACACTGCCAAACTCGATTATACCATCACTGAGGAATCCCTCTCCACCATCGGATTTTGCAACGTCCCAACCGCGTGGCGTCTCCATGATGATGAACGATGTGATATTGTAACTGCGCAGCATTTTGAAGAAGTTGAACATCCTGCTTCTAAGGTTTTCTGTGCCGATCAATGTTACCAAAGCGCCCAACGAATCCAATGCAAAGCATGAGAACCTCTCGCTCTCTTTATTTTTAAAGAATTTAATGACGCCTTCGATCATGATCATGAAGTCGGGTTGGCTTATACCCGTGCTCTGCTTCTCGAATCTGGTTCTGATGTCGCTGTAATCCGAGATCAATAGATTATCGGGCAGGTCAATGTGCAACGATTTCATGTTTCGCACATGGCTTTCCGTGGTCTCCTCCAAGGTCATGTAGATGCCGAATTGATCTTGTTTTTTCAAATGCTCGGACAATATATTGTACGTAAACCCTGATTTAAGACTGCCTGGCGCACCTGTCACTAGGACCACTGCGCCTTGGTAAATGTCGTTATCGAAAACGTTTTGTAAACCTTCTATAGTATCTAGAAACACGCTGTTCACCAAAACCAAAATTCATGAATACTAACATCATACTTGAGTGTAATGGGTAACACTAGTCTATATTTTAATATTATGGTGTTTTATTAATATATTTTATTTATAAATAGTTGTTGGTTTTTCACATCTCGGTGATTTTCTTGAAAAATGCATGTTTTGTATGGTATTTGCCATCGATATCAAGATCTACACGAATTGCCATGGCACGGTTCAAACCGATCAATTCGAGTGGGAACCAGAATACGGTCCAGTAATGGCTAGCGCCTTTACGATTTTTCACCACCTCGGCCAGTGGATATTTGAACTTCTTGATAAAAGATTGGACCTCTTTTAGGTTATACGTGTACGCCTTTGCCTTTTCCGAGTTGTTCAACGGCGCTCGCAGATCGCTCGAACATATACACGAAAAATATCTGAATTTGGGAAGATGTCCACTTAACAAGTTATATTTACCGTACTTCAATTTCATAATGTCATCTTTGACATTCCTTCCCACGAGTAGCCATTTAAACAACCCGGCCGTGGGAAGTGCAAGGATCTTGAACTCTGGTGTTGAGTGAGACGCGTGGATATACAGTTTAATAATTAATTTTACCAGGTAATACAGTATTATACCCGCCGCAAGTACGGTAATGATCAGCAAGTAGATAGAATAATCAAATTTAATGGCCCGTAATTGAAATAAGAAAAATATAAAGAATATACTTATTCCTATAAAGTACGGGTTGATCGCACGCTCGAGGCCTAAGCTGACCTCACGTTTTGAAAAGGGCCAAAAGACAGGTATTCCTATGGTGGTCAGAACGTCAAGACATAAATGACCGAGTCCGCTGAGCAAGCCGATCAAGAATAAAGCAAAAAAACTCACATTGATGATCGGGCCGATGATCGCAGCCAAAACTGCGGTGACGATCACAAGGAACAAAATAGAATGGCTGAGTCCGCGGTGACGCGCGATCGGATATTTCCAGCTAACAGGCATCCATAACATATCGAAGTCGGGTAATATCCCGAGCACCACTCCAAAGACCATGGCATATTCATTATATTTCAACGATCCGATACCAAAATTGATCAGATATGTAAAAAACATGTGAGTGAAAATATCCATTACGACACCATAAAAATTGAATAATGTTTTATATCAGGATGTTGAATGTTTTGATTAATTATTAATATGTTGTATCTTTTTGCAGACCTTTGAGAGGTTCTAAAATATTATCAAAGGAACATCTTGAAATATCCAATCCCCATTCATGTTAAATGTGATCGTATGCCGAGAAAAGGACGCGCCCAAGAAACGAGTGCAAAGCAGAAAAAGCAGGCCAGCAGACAAAAAATACCCAGATCAGTTGTGGACATCTCTCTCTCAGAGGTCAAAACCGTGAACGATCTGGTGACGCAATTGGGCTCGGCCGGCGGGTTCTCGGCCAAAAAGGTCTCGGTTGGTACGGACATTCTTACCACAATGTTCAAGGATAGGTCGTGTTTTACATTTCTATCGTTCCCTGGCAATATCATTTCCACAGGCACGCGCGGTGTGATCACCGAGCTGGTCAAGCATAAACTGGTAGATGCGGTTATAACCACCTGCGGCACCCTCGACCACGACCTGGCCAGGATCTGGAAGAAGTATTACCACGGCGAGTTCCTCATGGATGACGCCGACCTGCACAGAAGAGGCGTCAACAGGCTTGGGAATATACTCATTCCGAATGAGAGCTATGGGATAATACTGGAGCGCAAGATGCAGCCCATTCTTGAAAAGATCTGGCGTACATATGGCAAGGGTAAAGACAAAACAGAGTTCTCATCAAAGGAGATCATCTGGGAATTTGGCCGCAGGTTGAAAGATGAAGGCTCGATACTGTATTGGTGTGCGAAAAACGAAATACCGGTATATGTACCCGGTCTGATGGATGGTGCGTTTGGCTCCCAGCTCTGGATGTTTTCGCAGAAGTACCGCAAGTTCAAGATAGACGTTTTCAAAGACGAACAGGAGCTGGCAGATATAGTCTGGACCGCCAAGCGTACTGGTGCGCTGATGATCGGCGGCGGGATCTCGAAGCACCACACGATCTGGTGGAACCAATATAGAGGCGGACTTGATTATGTGGTATTCATCACCACGGCCCAGGAATACGACGGATCGTTATCGGGTGCTCAGGCACGCGAAGGCATATCCTGGGGTAAGGTCCAGGAAGACGCCAAACAGATCACGATCGAAGGCGATGCAACGGTCTTGCTACCGCTTATGATCAAGGCGGTCTTGGAAAGATTGAAGTAATTGGTAAAAACCCCAACAAAATTTAAATAGCGAAAAAAACTATGAACATCTGAGGGATCATGTGGGGATAAAATATGCCTCGATTATGCTCGTCATACTCCTTATACTCTCGGGAGTTTCCGCAGTCTTGAATAGCTCGGCAATAACCGGAGAGGATGAGAACGATCATCTGAACTCACTGACAAAGGATAATAATAATTCATTCAGCTCCGCTGTCCTGCTTACTAGTGGTAATCCTGTTAAAGATTCTGTTTCTATTGATGATGACATGTTCGATTTTTATAAGGTCAATCTTCAATGCATAGAAAGATTTAATATAGGCGACCGTATGACAATTGATTTTAGAGTTGACCAGACATCTGGTCAAGCCCGGATATTTCTGTTTAATCCCGAGATGTATCAGATTGGATATGAAGAGTGTAAAGCTGGTTTTATAAATCCAATAACAAGAGATATCTTTGCGATTTCTACAGGTACTTATTATATAGCAGTTCAAGCAAGATCATTGGAACCTCAAATTAAATATGAAATTAATGTCACATATGGTCCGCGTTTACTAACAATTGATGGTGATAATACAAATAATACTGCAAGCCTCGCGATCCATGGCGGTTTGTATCAAAAGACAATTAACCCGGTTACTGATTATTTGGATCTTTATAATATAACCTTAACTGCAGGGCAAGATTCCACTGAGGGGTTGACCGTTGAACTTTTAGATAAAAATGACAAATATCTTGCTGTGTATAAACCGGATGGCACATTGAGAAATTTTTCAGACAGAACCTTTTTTGATGAAGGAGAAAATGAGGTCATCAAGATCGCTGCGGACCAGACCGGGATATATCGAATTGCCGTGGGTATAAGCGGTGCGCCGATGGGTCAATTCTTGTATATCTTGAGCACCAATATCACCACCGGCATCCCGCCAGATGATGATCATTCAGAGGAATTTGCTACAAGAGTATATGACAATACCCGGTTGGAAAAACGGTTCGGTTCGGAATTCGATGTTTATGATTATTTCAAGATCAAACTTAATCAGAGCGATAATTTGACGGTCTCAATTAAATACAAAGATAGCGCAAAAGGCGACCTGAATCTCACTATTTATTCCGAAGGTTCAGATAAAATAAACGTCAAGCCTTTTTATGATGAAGATAAAGGTGTTTGGACGTGGGGAATTGCCGAAACAAATGACACCGATTATTACATACGCGTGGAAAATCTGGACCTATCACGATTACTTAATTATTCGATATATTTTTCGTTGTCCGGATTGAATCTATGGTACTGGGATGACCCGATGGTTTCGAACCAGACCGCACTGGAATTCAGCATGTTAGAGGACACGGCGGACCAATCTCATGTCAACCTGTCAGAGATCTTTTATGACCCTGACTCACCGATAACATTCAGCTCACCGTCACACCCCACGGGTATAGGCGAGAACATCGATATGCAGATATTGGCAAATGGTATTGTCAAATTCATCCCACATAATAATTTCTTCGGGTTCGAGGTGTTCAACTTTTCCGCAACCGATATCAATACCAACAAATTATATTGTGAAGTGAATGTAACCGTTCTTCCGGTGAATGACCGGCCCGTGGTGGGAATGATCAATGACCAGTTCTGGGCACAAGATGTCGCGGTGAACCTGACGATCTCCGTTTCAGATGTGGACAATACAGCGTTCACCATCACCGATAATACGACCTTGTTCGAGGTTAATAATACAAATAGTAGGATAGAATTCACACCCGGAAACGATCAGGTAGGGGTATATTTTATCAAGATCACGGTAAATGATGGTACCGATAACACCTCGATAAGCTTTACAGCCCGGATAAATAACACTAATGACGCACCGGAGATTACACGTATCGGCGGTAAGGCGCCGGTACCGGGCGGTTTGGTGAAATTCGATGCGAACGAGGATAGATGGAATAACTTTACAGTGGAGGTCAAGGACATCGATCATGAGATCGGAGCTATGGATGTATTACAATTCTATGATAATATCACAGACCCTGCGTTCAATATCAATACGACCACGGGGAATGTTTCCTTCTTTCCCGAGCAAAAACATGTTGGTACCTTTTATGCAATGATCAAAGTCGAGGACGGTTTCGGCGGCAGCGCAGTCCAGAATATATCGATCGCCGTGAAAAATGTGAACGACGCACCCGAGATCCCCGAGATCATTGTAATGAACAAATCAGGCTTGACGGTGAATTGTACTGTACTGGAGGTCGTTGACGAGGATGGAGATAACCTGACATATACTTGGGACTTTGGCGACGGCTCCGGCACTAATGTAACGGGCCGGTATGGAAACCATACATATTCAAAATCGGGAAATTATACAATCAAGGTTTCGGTGTCAGACGGTAACGGTGGCGAATCAAATAATACATACCTGATCAATGTCACCTCGAGCACGGGTGATGACAATGGCGGGGAAAACGGTAATGATACTAACGATAAACCAATGATCGACATCGATGAGGACGGGCTGGACGATGACTGGGAAAAACTTCATTTTGGCAATCTGACTCAAGGGCCAAATGACGATTTTGATAATGACGGTTTTTCCAATTTACTAGAATTTGAAAATGAGACCGACCCCACAAAACCCACTGATAGACCGTTTATAAAAAAAGACGATTCACAGGATGACGATTCAACCTTTTGGGATGGCGAATTTTTGATCATGATCACTGCATTGATCTTGAATTTTATTCTGGTGTTGATCGTTATTGCACTGTTGGTAAAAAGAAGAAGGTCAAGACGAGATGGGGCAAGAGGAGAAAGCAGAGTCGAAGGGGGGCGCCATGATAAGTTTACCTACCCGTGCCCCGAATGTGGCCGATCTGTTGCCGAGGATGCAATGCGGTGCCAATACTGCGGAGAATACTTGGACATGGACCTAGATCTAGATCCGGATTATGCAGAGGAAGACGGCAGATATAGAGATCAAAGAGCTGGCGCCTGGGACTCACGCTCGCGTGAGTATGAGGATTACAATTACATGGCAGGGGTTGGTGGTGGTGGTGATTCTGGGAGGCGGATCAGATCAAGACAAAGGCCCGGGCCAAGGCAAGGGCCGAGCCGATACGGTCGTGGTATGGAGGCGGAGGTTGAAGATTATGATAATATGTATGGTGAGCCCGAATATGAGGTAGAGCCGGAGTATTATGACGATGACGAAGATTGGGGAGGGGCTGAGGAACCGGATCACGGGCAAGAAGAGAGTGAAGATTACTATGTCGAGGATGACGATGTGGATGCAGATACAGATGACTACTGGGAAGAAGAAGAGGAAGTCGAGGACGAAGAAGCTTATAATGAAGAGCTTAATGAAGAGGATGAAGAAGAGGACTATGAGTATGATGTAGATTTTGAAGAAGAAGATGATTGGGACGAGTATGAGCCAGAGGAAGAAGAGGATTAGTTGATGCTGAACAGATACCTGGCTGGGTTGGTGCTGAACAGATGCCTGGCTGGGTTGGTGCTGAATAGATGCCTGGCGGGGTTGGTGCTGAACAGATGCCTGGCTGGGTTGGTGCTGAACAGATACCTGGCGGGGTTGGTGCTGAACAGATACCTGGATGGGTTGATGCTGAGCAGATACCTGGATGGGTTGGTGCTGAGCAGATACCTGGATGGGTTGATGCTGAACAGATACCTGGCTGAATTGATGCTGAACAGATACCGTGATGGGTTGGTGTTGAATAGAAACCGGCATCTGTCAATCAACAATGAATCCAGGCATCTGCCAATCAACAATGAATCCAGGCATCTGCCAATTAACAATTAATCCAGGCATCTGTCAATCGATAATCCATCAGGGTATCTGTCAATCAATAATCGATCAAGGCATCTGTCAATCAACAATTAATCCAGGCATCTGCCAATCAACAACTCATCACGGCTACTGTCAATCGACACCCCATCAAAGTATCATGAAATCTACATATTAAATAATTCAAGCTTCCTCTTCGGTATCTTTTTCCTTGTGTTTCTGCCAGATATCTTCAGAAAGATCAGAATATATCTTATATTTGTCTTCTTTCTCTTCTGGCACTGGTTTTAATTTGGCCAATTTTAATATCTCATTTTTCCGCAATACCCAGTAATGGATGCGCCAGATCTTACCCTTTTCAATGGTGACCTCATCGCGTAATGTTCGTAACAGACCCTCTTCTTCCAACATGTAAAACACATCGCGATCTTTAGGGGTCAATTTATTATCCGACACATAATCGTCAAAACCAAAAAAGTTCATTAAGTATTCTGCAAGTTTATCTATATTCTTTTGGTTCATTCCTTTCTTATCTAATTTATTGGTCAAGGCCTTTTTAAGGTCGTTCAGAGTGACTATCTTCGATAATCGACTTTCGTTAATATTTCTCACCGTCGCAATTTTATAAGATCAATATTTTTCTGCTTTGCAAAGCAGTACCTACTTACTTAACTATCTATTTTTTGGTGCGAACATTTATATGTTGAATATGAATATTTATATCAATGATCTATGGAGGATTCTGATTTCATGTACACATCGGTCTATATAACTGCCAGCTCGATGGATGAGGCCAAAGGTCTTGCAAAAACCTTGCTTGAAAAAAAGCTTATCGCCTGTGCAAATCTTTTCCCGATAAATTCCATATATTATTGGAACAATGAACTCCAAGAGGATAACGAGTTTGCAATGATCTTGAAGACCCGAGCAGAACTGGTTGACAAGCTGCTAGTGGAAGTAAAAAACATCCATTCATATGATGTTCCATGTATAGTAACCTGGCCCATCGCAAAAGGTTCGGAGGAATATCTATCTTGGATCGATCATGAAACCACTAAAAAAATGCTTCGCAAAAAAAATAATGATTAACACATTTTTTTAAAGTTAAATTTGAAAAGTTAAATCTTAAAAGTTAAAAGTTCAGATCACTTTTTACTTTTACATTTTGCCTTTTAGCTTTTGACTTTTCCTTTGGGTTGGCAGGAAGATCACGGGCGGTTTTTTGATCATACCTATTAAAAGATGTGCCCAGGTTAATTTCCGTAATTTTGTCTTTGATCTATATCTATACGAATATTTTCCAATTTTATTGAAATCAAAAGCTAAAAGCATAATTCGACTGGCTTCAAAGTGTGCGGCTAAAAATATTGCACGGTCACCATCGGTGAACCCACCAAAGTTATAGATCCCATTCTTTTCATCTGGCTCGGTTTGAGTAGTGCCAAACAAGCCGCCTTTGAATTTAGGAACCCACCGGTTAAGAATTTCCACATTATCGCCATGGGCGTGAATAACCAACAATGCACCCTGTTCATTGGCCGTTAGCTGGTCGGGGATGTATCCATCAAGGTCGGTGACAATAATATCGGGCACTAATTTTTTCTTTAACAACGCCGAGGTAGCGCCATCGGCGGCAATGATCACGCTCTTCGATCCGGTTTTTCGGTCAAAATTTGCGATCTCCGAATCCAAATCGGGTCCTGCCCCAAAAACATATACAACACGGTCATTGATCAATTTTGACAGCTCATCAGTGGTAACCCGTGTTTGTTGCTTCAATAACTCCTTAAGTGTCTCACTGGCGTGTTTGTCTTTATCATAATCGAACTTGAAATCAGCAGAGATCTGTTTATAGATCGGTTCCCATTCGGAATATTTCATTCTACATACGCCTCTTTGCAAGTATCCAGCTTTTAAGCTGCTCCTTCTTATTTAACGAGTGCTTCATTGAATCTTCAAGTGCATGTTCTATTGCTCTACGATCTTTCGGCTCGATATTTACAACCTTTTTAATTGGAGTGTATGGCGCTTCTCGGTATTCAGGCGTTAGTTCGACCCCCATGTCAGTATCAATGTCGGTGTTGTTTTTTATATCCCTAAGCAGATCCGATCTGACTTCTGCTTGGTCTTTGATAAGCCTGACGCCTGGCATTTTTGCAGTTCCCTCACAAGATCCCACTCGGCCCACTACATCTGCGGCCTGACCGGACGAGCCAATAAGGTTTAACATCGGCTCTACAAATTCTTTTGGTAAGATCAACAATAAAGAGTCGATCGAAACTCCCAATGGATCGATCTCCAATTTGGTCAACATCTCCAAGACCTGCGGATTTATCAAACTGCGAAATGCATCTTCATAGATGAATATCCGTACCCGTGCATGCTTTGCGATCTCGAATGCATCACCGCGCAGGCCACCGTTCGTTACATCAGTCATGGTATGTACATGCCTTAAAAGGTCCGAAGTTACAAGGGTTTGGCCCAATGTGATGAATTTTAGGTTCAAGGTTTCGGTCACCACCTGGGAATAGCCATTATATAATGCGGTAGTAGCGATCGTGCCGCCCCCGCTACCCTCGGTCATGATGAGCACATCTCCGGGCTTGACCCGGTCACGTGGCGTTAATTGTTTACCCATGCCCACACAACCCACACCGCCAGTGATCCTATCACCTAATACAAGATCGCCGCCGATCCTTAGTGTGCTGCCCGCTATCAAAGGTATATCGGTAAGCTCACTCACGACCCCGATGCCTGCAGTGTAATCAAATATTTTTGCCACATCTCCATCATTTGCCAGGTGAATATCGCTTATGAGCGCTTTTGGCTCGCAGCCCATGACTATAATATCTCTGATCGCTGCCCGTGCAGCATGATAACCCGCGATAAATGGGAAATGACTTAACCGCGAGTGCATACCATCGATACAGACCGATAAATATTCCTGCCCATTCTGCCCAACCTGCACTACACCGGCATCATCCTGATGCTTTGGGTCTATTAGCGCACTTCTATTATTTATCAGATCGGATATTCTATTATGGATAAAGAAATCACCAGCACCCCTGCAGCCCAATCCCCCATCACCGGCAGAGATGCCCGAGGGCGTGTAATTGGACAGTTCTCGAATAAAATCATTTGTAATGTTCTCAGTATTGATTATCTCGAGTAATATCGCTTCAGCTTTGGCATTATTTCCCGATAACTCCGTTAATTCTTTTAGGAGTTTATCTTTTGACATTCCATTTCTATATCGTTCACGTGTATGCCCCTCAAGGTCCAAAACTTCCGCCTCCATCGGTCTTTCTATGTGGTTGTACGTTTTTCCGGGAAGTGCTTTTTAATATAATAATAGACCTCAATGGAAATAAAACCTATAAACCCACCAAGACCAATATATATCAGTACAATTGGAAAATTGAATTCTTCAGTAATATTAAAGAAATACTGGAATATATGAATAACGGCCATGAATATGAACCACATTGCAAGTATTGAGATAATAATTGAGAATGACGAGCGCAGGATCTCACCGGTGCGTAGATAAACATCCATGGTCTTTCCGAGTACATAGATCAACAAACCACCGATAAAATAAATAAAACTGTTGTTAAGAAATACAATAATGTTTGCCGGAAACCCCGGTGCATCGGCGTCGATAAATGCAAAAAAGTACCCCAGATAGATGCCAATGGCCAACGCACAAATAGCGATCAAAGCGGAAATTACCATTACATACCTGCCCGATTTAAGTGCACTTCTAATATCTTTACCAACCAATATAACCGGTTCTTCAATGTTCATAGCACGTATTAAAATATACAATCCTAAAGTAATAAGTGTAGCGCCGATGGCATAACCAAAAATATCAAAGAAAAGGAAGATGCCCCAGATCAATAATACCAATGACAAGGGTATCAAAATATTTTTTCTCACCCTTTCGTCTTCCAGTGCTTTTGCAATAAAATATAAAGTTCCCTCGATATTCTTTTGCTGGCGTATGATGACGCGTTTTACCGAATCGATCTTGACCCTGGAGGATATGATCGGAATGATAAATTCATCTTCAGCACCATCAGAGACTATGATACAGTCATCAGGCTCTGATAATTCCAGGACGGTTTCCAATTGGATCGATAAGATCCGGTCAGACTTGGTGCCGACGTTTTTATTGCCGCATAATGTAGCGATATCGGCTTCCTGGCCTTTATCCTTTAATTGATCATAAAGCTGAATAGCGGCAAAGACCGAATTAGAATCCGAGTCTTCAGGGTCTTTCAAGGCCAGCGATATTGCTGCACGTAAATTATCCTTACGACCGAGTATGGGGCTTGTGACATCGGCTTTCACTCCAAAATCATCATCACGATCAACACATAAAATAAGGGTCTTCATGGTTATATCAGTATTCTATATATATGACGTATTATTTAAATTCTATCGGAAGAGGGGGAAGATACTTTGATGGGTTGGGAATGGAAAGATGCTTTGCTGAGTTTATGTTGGTTTGATAATTTGCTGAATTGATGTTGGTTTGATCACGAAATCTATATCCCATTAAATTATCAAGATATTGACATTACATCAAATTATCAAATATTTCAAAAAAAGATTGGGGTGAGGGGAAGGCAAAAACTCACCCCAGGTTTAGGCATTATTAATCGTTAACTTAATTTAAACTAAGAACCTTTTTTGAAAGCCGTTTCCACTCGGATGCAGACACCAGCCCCTTCGCAGTAATTTCACGGATCCTGAGCCTGGGTCTATTAATTTTGATCTTTTTAATTTCCAACTTTATACCACCTTAAGCAACACATTTCTTCTAAGCTCTATAGAATATATTGGGTGGGAGTATATAAATAAAGATTGGAACGGTTTTGTAATCGATTTATAAATGTTACGGTCTAGCACGGTGCATGGCTCACACTCAAACACGTCCATCAATTTATTTTTGAACAAGAAGCGTTTGTTAATTTATCTATCACTGCACTTGTGCGTTTTGATTTGATAGGATAATAATTTTAGTTCAATGAGATGGTCGAATGGTAAATAATGGGATGTTGTATCTCTCGTAGAGATGGCAGGATGTTGAACATATCGAAGAGATAGCGGGATGTTGTAAATGTCGATGAGATAACAGGATGTTGTATCCCAAGTCTGACAGTTTACTTTAAAAGGAGTTCTTAGTTACGAATGATTATGACACAACAAACGCAACTAAGAACAATAGACCTGACGCCGAACGATAATATATCCTTTCCTATTGGAACGATACTTACCGTTCAGGA
>JAEHCK010000125.1 GCA_020696345.1 Thermoplasmata archaeon
GGATAATCCACTTAAAAAAGACATTACACGGAAGGTAGGTTCGGATAATAGGAGTTATATGAAATAAATTCAGAGCCCCTTATCGGTAAGTATATACTGCTCCAATTAATGTATTCAATAATGGATATTAAGAAATCAATCTATTTTGGTGATAACACATGAAAGCAAAGGCAATAGTATATTGTGAAAAAGAATTTGGGAAGATGGATGGGAAGACTGCAAATGGACTTGTTAGGCAATCTGAAAAGTACGAGATCGTCGGTGTTATCGACAGTACAAAGGCTGGTATGGATGCTGGAGAATATCTCAATGGAGTAAAAAATGGGATACCTATATTCCATGATTTCGATGATGCCATTGAGAGACTAAATGAGATTCCAAACTATTTCATATACGGTGTTGCACCTCTTGAGGCATTTCTTAAGGAGGAGCAGAGGAAGATATTACTTAAGGCGGTGGAAAAGGGGATGAACATAGTGAACGGCCTCCATGAGTTCTTTACAGATGATGAAGAGTTTACACAAAAGGCAGAGGAGTGTGGGGTCAAGATATACGATGTCAGAAAACCTCCCGCAAAAAAGGAGTTACATCTTTTCTCTGGGCGCATTCTGAAGGTCAACACACCAATCGTGGCCGTACTCGGCACAGACAGCGCAGTTGGCAAGAGAACCACATCGATGATCCTTGTAGAAGCATTGAGGAAAGAGGGGTTGAACGTTGCGTTCGTGGCAACTGGACAGACAGGATTAATTCAAGGCGCAAAGTATGGCGTTGCAGTGGATGCCATTGTTGAAGAGTTTATGACAGGGGAAGTTGAAAATGCAGTTATGGAAGCACAGGACACGGAGCATCCGGACATAATTATAGTTGAAGGCCAGGGTGCCCTTAGCCATCCTGCATACCTTAGCTCATGTGCTATTGTACGGGGTGCAAAGCCGAAGGCGATTATAGTTCAGCACCCTCCGAAAAGAAAGAACCTTGGAGATTTCCCATATATGCCAATGCCAACCCTGGAAAGTGAGATAGAGCTGATAGAAATCTTTTCGAGATCGAAGGTAATCGCCATCACAATCAACCACGAAGATATGACCGACGAGGAAATCAAAGAGGCTATAACAGAGTATGAAAAGATGTTCCAATTACCAACGACGGATGTTCTAAAGTATGGATGCAAAAAACTTGTCAAAAGGATATTCGAAGCATTTCCAGAACTGCCAAAGAAATAGTGATTGATATGACAACACCCAGAATAGAGATAGACCTTGCAAAAATCGCACATAATGCCAAAAAGTTGAAGGGACTATACGGTTCAAAGGGCATCGGCGTAATTGGCGTCACAAAGGTGGTTTGCGGAGACCCCAGTATTGCTGATGTCCTAGTAAAAAACGGAATAAATACCCTTGCCGATTCAAGGATAACCAACATCAAGAGGATGCGTGAGGCAGGCATACATGCACAGTTTGTCCTGTTAAGAACACCCATCCCTAGCCAGATCGAGGACGTGGTAAGATATACTGACATCAGCCTTAATTCAGAGCTCTCGGTGATCAAGGCACTCTCGAAGTCTGCCGTGAAGCAAGATACCACACATAAACTCATTTTAATGGTGGAGTTGGGCGATCTGAGAGAAGGGATAATGCCTTCGGATCTGGAGGATACCGTTAGAGCGGTAATAGAGATGGATGGGATCGAGCTTGTAGGTATAGGAACAAATCTAGCCTGTCTTGGAGGGATCAAACCTGATGAGGAAAAAATGGGATATTTGTCTTCAATCACTAGAGATGTTGAAGAGAGGTTCGGACTGACATTAGAGTTTGTTTCTGGTGGAAACTCAGCCAATTATAGCTGGTTCATATCAACAGAGGATATCGGAAGGATCAATAACTTACGACTGGGTGAATCTATCTATTTAGGGTGTGAAACCCTCTATAGAAAAACCATCCCAGGGCTATTCACAGATGCGTTTACACTGGTTACAGAGGTTATTGAGTCAAAAATAAAGCCGTCTGTACCCTATGGAGAAGTTTGTCAAGACGCATTTGGAAATGTTCCCGAGTTTCAAGATCGTGGCCAAATAAGAAGAGCTATACTGGGAGTTGGATTACAAGATGTTCTAGTTTCCGGACTGACTCCTAGATCGGATATTGACATCCTCGGGGCGAGCAGTGACCATATCATAGTGAATGCAAAGCAGATAGATTTAAAAGTAGGAAACGAAGTGGAGTTCGATCTCAATTACGGAGCCTTACTCTCAGCTATGACATCTCCATATGTGATTAAAAAATATGTGAA
Organism: Thermoplasmata archaeon; assembly: GCA_020696345.1. Classification (GTDB taxonomy): domain Archaea; phylum Thermoplasmatota; class Penumbrarchaeia; order JAEHCK01; family JAEHCK01; genus JAEHCK01. Next base: position 2,293 of record JAEHCK010000125.1, read on the forward strand.
CGATCTATAAACCCATTCCTTCAAACATCGTTTCGAGGCTTTTATTATCATTGTTCTTTTCACGGATGTCTTGGATATTTCTAAAGGAAGCCAACCAATAACGCCTCAGTTATGCCCTCTTTCCATGTTATTGTCAGCTAAAAAGGGTTATACCTTTTAACCAACCAGATTCGGGGTCGAAAACTAAAGCAAAATTGATTGACATGTCTGGTTTTATGGATGGACAAGAATGGGGCTCTGAATTTACTCTGCGCTCCCTTTGGTCGCTTGCCCTGTTGCACTCTCACTCCGCTATCGCTTCGTTTGGGTCATATAACAGGCGGGTATCTGGTTTCAGGTCTTGCAGACCTTTCACACAAATTTGCCTTCGGCAAACTTCAGATACCCGCCGGCCGTTATCTGAAATTGGGAGCAAAAGGGTTAGTGTCAATAGAATAAATTTATTAATTTAGGCATATCCACACTAGATAAATGGTAAATTTAATTCCAATAGTTTAGGTTTAGCTCAAAAATTATTTATCTGAAGAAAGGCATTTATTGGCGAATGAAAAAGATACTTTTTTTGGTAATTATCAGTCTTTTCTTACTTGTAAAATTTCCAAATACAACTGCCGAAGAAAGTTTTTCTACAATAGATTGTGGGATATTAGAATACATACATGATAAAGTTGCTTGGAAACCTGATGGAAGCTATGCTTTAATAAGTGGAAAAAATGGCGATATAGTAAAATGTGATGGTACAAATTGCATTTCAATTACTAGTGATGTGGGTAGTAATTTACGTGGGATCGATTGGCGACCTGACGGAAAATATGCAACCATTGTAGGTTCTAGTGGAACAATTTTGAATTATGATGGTAACGAAATTACTAAAGTGGAAGCACCTACAACCGAAAATCTTTGGGGTGTTGATTGGAAAAACGATAATAGTTATGCATTGATTGTAGGGGACGAATCTGTTCTTAAATATGATGGTAAATCTGTGAAACATTTATTTGATTTACCTTATGGTAAATGTGTTTCTTGGTCTCCAAAACAAGATATTGCGTTAATCGGGTCTAATTTTGGCGTATATATTTATGAAGGAGACACTCTAAGTAGTGGCTACGAAAATAATACTGGCTATAAATATGGGATAACATGGAATAACAATGGTGATTTTGCATTAATTGTGGGAGCAGAGGATGTTATAATAAAATACGATGGTGAAAAATTTATTGAGATGCCTATAGGAGAGGAAGATTGGTTTATGGATATAGAATGGAAACCTAGTGGAAATTATGCTTTAATTGTTGGATTAGCTGGTGAAATAATAAAACATGATGGCAATACCTATGAAAGAATAAACTCACCCACAGATATAGATTTGAATGGGATTGGTTGGCAACCAAATAGTGATATTGCTTTAATTGTGGGCGGGAGTTGGCTTAGGACAAATGGGGGAATTATTTTAAAATGTGTATCATCAGGTGATTTAACACCTCAGCCCGATCTAACAACAAACCACTTTCCAAAAATTAACTCAATTTTATTAGAACCTTCAACAGTTGAACCTAATAGTAAATGTACAATAACAGTTGATGCTATAGATGAGGATCCTGACGATATTTTAATCTATAATTATGACATAGGAATCGGTGAGATTACGGGTACTGGTTCAGTCATAGTTTGGACTGCACCAGATGGTGAAGGAATATATCCTCTTACGGTCACAGTTGATGACGGACATGGCGGAATTGTAACTGATGGCAAGAATATAACTGTACAAAGTAATGAAAAAAATGGTAATAACAATGATAATATTGATAACAATGATAAAAAGGATGATAGTTTTATACCTAGCTTTGAAGTTGTACTCGTGATTGGCGCTATTGGGATTGCGTATATATTTTTAGTTAAAAGAAAGATCTTTCATTCCAATTAATGTTTATTATCTTGACATACTTTAAAGAAGTGTGGATATGCCATTATCTTTTGCTTCCAACTCTACGCTCCCTACGGTCGCTTGCCCCGTTGCACTTTCACTTCGTTTGGGTCGCATAACAAGCGGACATACAGTTCGCTTCGTTGCACTCGCTCACCAAAATGCCACCGCTAAATTTATATGACGATATCATGTTTTAACTTGATGGGTGCGGTGGCACTTCGCATACCCGCGAGCCGTTAAGCGAAATCAAAATAGATTCCCAGAGCAGTTTTGCTTTCAGGTTACAGATAGCGAGTTTGAAATCTTGAAGTCACAGGTTGTGATGTCAAGTTGGGGAGGAAGGCGGACAAATCCCTATGCTTTCACCGAGCAGGGCGTCGCTATGCTCTCTGCGGTTTTGCGAAGTGACATTGCAATAGAGATTAGCGTCAAGATAATCGACGTATTCGTCGCTATGCGCCGTTTCATCCTTGCCAACGCTCAGGTTTTTCAGAGGCTGGATACTTTAGAAATTAAACAACTTGAGACAGGCAAGAAATGGTTCGCCTTCTCGAAAATGGACATCGAAGCGGCGGAGATGCTCGTTAAATTGGAGGAGGTTCTTGTCTTAAATTCAGAGGGGTGACATATCTATTGTCCTTACACAAATGAAACACAAAACTTCAATAAGTAATTATTAATACAAGCAAATATATTTAAAACCTTATAATCTTGAAATTTTCAAAAAAAAGCGAAGAGTTATAATCCAGTAACAAAATGTTGAGATATTTATCGGATATTTTACGAAAAATTTCTAAACGTTATTAAAACCGAATAATGTGTTATCAATATTATATTTTTGTTGGAATCCACATGTGGCCAAGCTTTAGAAATAACCACAATCAGCCAGGAAAGAGACTTTTTATTCTGACTTTTGTAGTATTATTATTATTACTAGCTTGTTTTATAAATATTGTTCTAAAAACCGGTGTTGCAGCATCCAGTCCATGCTCGGACCGATCTTCTCCAACCGGCGGAAGAGGTCGGGCAAATGAATCGCAACCATATTTCATCAAACAACTCGAAGATATCGAACTGGATGAGGATTTCGGGATATTCATATTAAATCTGACTGATTGTGCCTTTGATAATGAGGATCCGCAAGAGGCGCTCAGATGGTATATTGTTGGGGAAAATACCTCTATAATAGAGATTACCAACGAGAACAGTTCTGATCAGCGGATATTTATCAAATCCATTAATAATGCCTACGGTGAGAATGCTATCAAACTTTGGGTAGGTGATACTACTGGTCTAAACGATTTTCAGAAGATCGTTATTTCTGTCCACCCTCTTAACGACCTGCCAAAACTATTACAAAGCTCACTGCCAGTATTCATGCTCCACCCCGATATACCTTATTCGATCGATCTTGAACCATATATCATTGATCCCGACACTGCAATCTCCAAAATAAAAATGACGGTTGCATCCAAAGATAGTGAAGTTGCCACTGTGCAGGATCATAAACTCGATCTTGATTTTACGAAAAATAAGGATTTCGATAGAGATCATATAACCTTGAAATTATCCGATGGTATTAATGCAAGTGAGTTTTCGAGAATAGACCTCAAAATAAATCTGACCGACAATTATCCGCCGATAATATTGAAAACCATACCGAATATAATATTATACAAGGACGAATCTTTAAACAACATCTTGGATTTAGATTATTATTTTACCGATTCGGATCATGCAAAGGATTCGTTAACATATGAGTATTTCTTGGGAGACCATTTGAAAATCAAACTACATGAGGATAACACAATGGATATATCTTCAAGTGGTACTTGGGAGGGTGTCGAGCAACTTATAATACGCTGCATTGACCCCTTGGGTGCGTTTCGAGAACAGGTTATCAATGTTACTGTTACATCAGAATATGTTCCTGTTATCTTATCGGAGATACCAGATCTAAGAATTCATTATGATAGTGAGTATTTTTTCAATCTAACCCCGTACATTAATTTGGGTGACCTGGACCTACCTAAGATCCAATTTGAGATCTTAGAGTTCATCAATGAACGCTGGCGCGCATCCACGGACCGACAAAATATAGCGTTCAACAATTCTAAAACGCAAAGTATAATGATCAATTATTCAAAAGAATATTTAAACGAGACCATACCTGTACTTATCTCGATCTCCGATGGTACAACCACACAATTCCAAGAATTTTTGATCATGATCACAGCAAATTTTCCACCAATAATAAAAAGTCCTATCCCCAACCAGGTGTTTGATGAGGATCACACCAGCAATTCCACAATAGATCTATACGATTTCTTTGTCGATCCTGATGGTGATGAAATTGAATTTTTCAACCTAAGTGTAAATATAATTGTTGATATCAAAGAAAACGGTTTATTGGATCTCGCCAGTAAACCGGAATGGAGCGGTAATGAACTGGTCACCATACGCTCAATTGACTCGAATGGTGCGATTTCCGAGGCGTCTTTTACAGTAACGGTGAACCCCATAAATGACGGTCCGAAGATATTGCCTATTCCACAGATCAATGTCACTCAAGGTGTTTTGAAATTCGAATATTTAAATTATCTTTTTGATATAGACAATGAAATATCAGAATTGAGTATAAGTGTAGAAGGAGATCATATTACAATAGCAGGTGATCTATTGATATTGGAATATCCTTTGGATGTTGACGATACCCAGGAATTCACACTTACGGTGTCAGATGGCCAACTCTTCGACAGCCAGGTTGTCAGGGTATCCATCATCACCGGAAATGAGACCGATAAGCAAACCGTGAATGAGATCTCACCAATTCTATTATGGGGCACCTCTATTATTCTAATTATCATGGTCCTGGTTTTGGTAACAGCTACCGCGGTTTATTATAGACGATTAAAGGCTTTTAAGTTTAACGAATTATATTTAATCTTCAAAGATGGCCTCTTGATCGCTCATGCTGCGCGAGAGAAAAAAAGGGGTCATGATTCCGACATCATAGGTGGCATGTTCACAGCCATTCAGGATTTCATTCAGCAATCGTTTTCGGATGTTTCAAATACCACAGAGAGTTCAGGGCTCAAACGGCTGGATTTTGGCGATTTCCAGATAGCTATCAACCGTGGTGAGCACATCTTTATCGCAGCAGTGTTCTCGGGGTATGCCCTGCGATCGAGGTTGATGAAGATCGAGAAATTACGAATAGATATTGAAAAGAAATATTGTGATATCTTACCAAAATGGTCCGGTAACATGCATGAATTGGATGGTACCCAGGATTTGATAGAAGATCTATTATATTCAACGGGCCCACCCAGAGATTTCGAGGTGGAGGAAAGTAACGATCTTGATAGAATGGTTGACGATAAAATAGATGATAATGATCACGATCTGGACAACGATACACACCATACACACGGCACATCAGAATCAGATACAAAATCAAATAATAACGAACCCGAGGATAAATGATCGATTCTAATATTTTATTATATTCTTACCGCTTTTATTGGATAAAAGCTTAATTAAAAATCATTTGATATTATTGACTTTTTTGTTTCACATTGAATTTTAAGTCAGGAGTCCATAGAGTCGGGGAACCTAATATTCCTTATTCTCTTTGGGATAGGTAGATAGAAAAATTTATTATCATTTTAGAAATCTCTGCAGAAATTGAGTAGAGATTTTCAAACTGTTTTATTGAAATGTATTTTTGATCAAGAGCTACATATAAGGCAGATTGAACTTCAACACATGAACCATGAGCATATATTAGAAATTGTTTGAATTCCTTATCTGTTTTTCGTGCAAAACCTTCAGCGGTATTCAACATAATAGATATTGAAGCTTTTCTTATCTGACCCTTAAGTGTGAAATCCTTTTCAAATTCATTTTTACTACTTATCTGATAAATATTATTAGTTAATTCTCTTGCTTTTTGCCAAGCTTTGATATCTTCGAATCTTATTATTTTAGTCATACCAATCATCTCAACTTGTTAATTTTTCTGGGTTGGAATCTATAAACTATAATGTAGTTCAAAAATCGTTAGAATAACAGGCTCGACTCCATGACTCCTAGACTCCATGGACTCTATTGACTCCAGTTATCAAATCATGAATCTTTAAATATATTTCTTTCTTTGATAATTAGAAAAGCACTGATCGAAGTTATCCCAGCATTCATAACACTCGGTCGGACTCTCCAGAAACTGGTTTTTAAAATATGGCCCTGGAAAATAAATGCAAGATGTACAACCCTTTAATTTTGAAAATGCATAATAGTCCATGTTCATACCACACCACCATTGAAACCACCGAAAAACTCTTGCTTTAAATTAATAATTGTAACCTTTATTGCATATTCCGCCTTAGTTATCGATCTGACAAAATTCTTTAAATCAATGGCAGCCATTTTATCAATTGCAGGTGCCATGAGCCTGCCAAGCATATTTCTACCTCCGTTTGGTTATATCTTCATTTTTCGCTGTTCAACGGACATGACAGCGGAGATCAGGCTGTTCTGTTGCATGGTTTTTATAATATTAAACCACAGAATAACCATCAACTTATCTCGATCGTTTTGTCTCAAATATTAATATGCTCGTGTTTTATAAATACCTATTACTAAGGGGTGATTGAATGTATCGATGAGATAACATGATGTTCTATATATCGTTGAGATGGCGGGATGTTCTATATGTCGTTGAGATTTCAGGATGTTCTAAATGTCGTTGAGATGGCGGGATGTTGTAAATGATACTGAGATATCGGGATGCATAAATGATTTAACGTAAATAAATCAAACATCCTAATAATAGATCGTAACGTCCAACATCCTAACAATTAATCACAAAATAGAACATCCCAGTAATTAATCGAAATATAGAACATCTCATTGATATTGCAGCTTTATATTTTCCACTATCGGCATAAAGTTTAAATTAATTCAGTTAGTTACGGTATTGGGAGATGAGTATGGCTCTACCATTGAACGTTCTAGAAAAATCATTAAATAAAAAACTCTCTTTATTGCTAAAGGATGGTCGGATACTTGAGGGCAAATTAGTCGGTTTCGATGATTATATGAATATGGTTTTGGAAGATACCGAGGAAGAAAAAGAAGATAGCCAGCGGAGATTAGGCACAGTTATTCTTCGCGGGAACAATATAATTACCATCTCCCCCAAATAGACATTTTGATCTTAAATATATATCTTGAATGGTGCCCTTATGGTGCAAATTACATTATATGCACAACCATTAGGTTCTGAACCGTATTTGAACCTATCTACCTTTGTAGCTGCAGATGCAGCGGTAGCTGAAAAAATTCAAAATATTAAGGCCTTGACCGATGTGGGCAAACAAGTGTGCGAGACCGCCCAGGACCTAGATGAGGAAGCGTCTATTGCCAGCACCTCCATGGAAGGTACCAGTTATGAGTGGGGTATGCGGATAGAATTAAAGGATCTCGATATTGATATGAATTGTAAGAGCAATGCAAATAAACCCGTGTCAGTTAAAGATCATATTATAAAATTAAACCTATCCGGTGATATCAAATTAATAGAATCATTTGTTACGAATCTTGTAAATGGTTTAAGCCGCATTCCGATCCAGATCAATAATTGGGAAAGTTTGTCAAAATCAGAAAAGGTTACATCTGCTACAGTAATTTCTGAATGGGAGAATGTATTAGGTACCACTTTGAAAAAACCTAAACCCACAGGCGAGGGGTCAGTAAAATCAGAACCCGTAAAAGAAACTGGCGTATCGTTTGAGAAACCACTTAAGCAGCCTGGCGATGATCATTTAACAACTCCGATGGTGCCGCAAGTAACCAGTCCTAAAGTGCAGATGGTTAGCCCAACACCCAAAGTTGTAAGTACACCACCCATGCCAGAGGTGGTAAGCCCTCCACCTGAAGGTGGAAGCCCAACATCCAAAGTTGTAAGTACACCACCCACACCCACATCCACACCCACACCAAAAGTAGTCAGCCCAACAACACATGCGACAATGCCAACACCAACGGTAAAGAGCCCGGAACCACTGAAAGAGGCTGCGGGACCGGTTTCTATCGAGCATCCCTATACGTTAACACCTGAGCCCATACTGCACCCTGAATATACACCAGGTTCTACCGATACTCTACCTTCTGATGGTGCTCCGGTTTCAAGAAAGAAACGCAAGATAAAGACCAAAGATAAACGAGAATTGCCAAATTTTCGTCCCTGCCCCAATTGTAAGACTAATGTGCAGATCGATCCTACTCAGGATCCAATTATTTTTCACTGTTTATCTTGTGGTTTAAAAGGAAAGTTTAAACGTAAGAAAAAAATAGTTATGCGTGAGGTGGTGAAGCCAACGATCACACCGGCACCAACCACTGTTGAAAAAAAGGAATTGCCCCAACCAAAACTTGAAGAATTTCGCAGACCTGAACCAGAGCCCGAGCATGAACCTGAGCCAGAGCCCGAATCTGCACCCGCACCCACAATTGAACCCACACCCGAGCCCATACCCGCACCTACAATTAAACCCACACCAGAGCTTGAACCTGAGGCCGAGCCTGAACCCGAGGCCGAGCCCGAACCTGAACTTAAACCAGAACCTGGCCCTCCCGTGATCGAACCCAAAGTTCCAGCGGTTACAGAAAAAGAGGAGATTGCAGAAATTGAGAAATCGGATAAGGACCTCAAGTCTGAGATGGAGGATCTGATCACCAAGCGTGAGGAGGAGAAGCTTGAGAAGATCACTCCTCCAGAACCCGAACCGGAAGAAAAAGCGCCATCTAAAGAGAGAAGAATTGAAGAATACTTTGAAAAGGCTGAACTGTTCAAAAATAGGAATATGTACAATGACGCCCTCGAATATTATGACCAGGTATTAGATCTCGATCCGAACCATGTTAAGGCGCTAAATAATTTAGGACTCATACTTTGGGTAAATCGTAAATATAAGTTGGCGATCGAGCATTTTGACCGAGTTTTAGAGCAGGATGAACACAACGAAGAAGCGCTAATTAACAAAGCGTCATCCTTGAACCGGCTTGGTGAAAAAGACGAGGCGTTAGAGCTCTATGAAGAGCTGCTCGGGCGCAATAAAACCAATGCCGAGGCCTGGTCGAATAAAAGCGTGATCCTGTTTTCCATGAAGAGGTACGACGAAGCCGAGGAAGCGGCACGTAATGCAGTTAAACATAACACGGACGATGAGGATTCATGGTTTAATTTGGGTATTGTTTTGGAAAACCTGGAAAAATACCAAGACGCCGCAGATGCGTATGAAAAGGTGTTTGGTATCAACCCGCATAACAATGAAGCAATTCGTGCATATCACTCTTGTCTAAAGCATATACGGCAAGAGATGCTGAAAAACTGGAAGAGATGAAGTTTTTTAATAGAAAACACCCAGGGACGGAGACTCAAGCATGAACCTCAGCTTTTTATTGTTAATTATTTTTTCACTATTCAAAGGTCTTGGCAGATCCAACAAAGAAAAGTCCAAACGTTCAAAAAGATCACAAAATAAAATGAAAGGCGCCCAGGCCCAAGAATTAAAATCAATAATAAACGAAATGGTGGCAGAACTAGAGCAAATAAAAACTAAGCCCGCGCCTAGACAACCCCACCGTAGACAACCCTACCACGGTCGTTCAAAAGAGGTCATTGAAACCAATTATTACGACCAGTCATACCACCCCGAACAAGACCAAAACCAGTATGGGTCCGGTGTTACAAATGAACATCTTGATTTTAAGCGGCCGTCCAAAGATAAAAATAAAGATAACTTTCAGGAACGTCCACGGCCAACAGAAGAGAATGTTGTCGAATATAATTTGCTTACGGGGCCGGAGCTTGTAGATAAAATTGAGTTTGAAGAAGATTCGATATCAGAAAAAGATGTTGTGGAATTCGAGTTCGAGCCCATACCCGAGGAACCTGCAGCTGAAGAACTGACCCGGGAAGAAAGGATCAAGAGCTATCTAAAAAAAGCCGATCGCTGTTCCAAACGTGGCATCCACGACGAGACTGCCAAGTATTACGATATGATACTAGCACTCGACCCGAAACACGTGGAGGCGCTGATCAATAAAGGGCTGCTCTTATGGGGCGATCGTAAATACCGGCTTGCGATCGAGCAGTATGACCAAGTGCTGGAGATCGAGCCAAATAACCAAGAGGCATTGATAAACAAAGCGGCATCATTGAACCGGCTTGGTAAGAAGGACCTCGCATTGGAGATATACGATGACCTCCTCGAGCAGGATGATACCAATGCCGATGCATGGTCCAATAAGGGTGTGATCTATTTTTCCTTGGACCGGTTTCAGGACGCCGAGACATGCTTCAAAAATGCAGTGGAGCATAATGTATTCAACGAGGAGTCATGGTTCAACCTGGGTTTTGTACTAGAGAAATTGGGCAATTATACCAAGGCCAAGGATGCATACGATAATGTCCTGGGCATTAACCCGGATAATGAGGAGGCTATGCACGCGTCCGAGCAGTGCGCGAAAGCGGCCCGGCGCGAGATGCTGTCGAGCTGGGATTGAATTAATTATTAAATAATTAGGGATTTGGGATGTGGACATTATAGATCATTAATAATTTGAACCACTTGTGGGATGTGGGTTGCAGTAATTACACAAATCCTCACACCTCAAGCGAGCGAATGAAATTCGTGAGCGTACTCAAACCTCACAGTGTGCCCAGCTAAGCCTACAAGTGCTTGCAGGTGAAAGTCCTGTCATGGTAAAGCCAGAGCGCCATGTAGCAAACACCTAGAATTGGAAGTGATTCCAATGTTAGTGCGTGATGTATATCCCTGCAACGGCA
>JAEHCK010000155.1 GCA_020696345.1 Thermoplasmata archaeon
ATTTGTTAATACAAATTGTCTAGGGCTAATAATTCTTATAAAATAATTGTGCTATAGACAGAATTATTACCCTTGGAAATTGAAGATTGAAGATTGGAACAATTTTCCTGAGAAAAATTATTCTACATTGGAAAACTCTTCATTCTCTATTCTTCATTTTTCATTCTTCAATTTTCATTCTTCAATTTTCATTCTTCAATTTTCATTCTTCAATTCTTATCTACCATTCACCATTGTCACCGCCCATCGATAACTCAGCACCGAAGCCATTATACCTTTCATCGAAAACTCATTTGACTCTTCAGACTCTGGACTCTTTAGACTCTAGACCTGTAAGCATTAACTTATCCATTTTACACCCTTCACCAAACGATTCTGTTTATTAACTAATCGTAGTGGTCGGCCGAAGGCCACTATTCATTTATTATTCAACATCACAACATTTGTTGGCCTTTGTTATATTATATCGAAATATTTATAAATCAATTAAGGTTTCATACAAATAAGAATTAATATCTGCATAATTCCATTAACTACATGAAACCAAGATAACTTTGGTTTCATGATAAGTTTAGGAGGGAATGGTGATCTCATGAGAAGTTTGTTGGTTACAATTATTTCCGTTTTTTTATTATTATCTTTAACTTGTATGGTATCTATTGCCCCAGCGCCTCGGGAAGACAATTATGTTTTTGGTTCGAACATCCTCATAAATGATGATTCCGGCTCGGCTAGTCAGCGTACACCAGACATCGCAGTTACCGATAATGGAAATATATATATTGTCTGGGCCGATGAACGAAATAGTACACTAGCAGATATATATTCTTCCAGCTCAACAGATAGTGGCAAATTATTTGGTGATGGTACGGCCGATTCCGATGTACGCGTTGATAATGATATGGGGGGTAACACACAGCGTGACCCCGCAACCACCTCTAACGGCAATACAATATATGCGGTCTGGATGGATGAGCGATCTGGTAAATATCATATCTATTTTGCTAAATCCACCGATAATGGCGCCACGTTTACTGGCCATACAAAAATTGATAACTCAGTAAATGAAGTTGTTTGTGAATTTCCCGACATAGCAGTGAGCTCCACCGGTAGGATCTCGGTGGTTTGGCATAGTACTTCAGTTAGTAATACAGGTATTTATTATTCGGAATCAACCGACGGTGGTATCAACTTTATTCCAAGTGTGAAACTAAATGATTCGGGAAAATATGCCAAGATCGCAGTTGGTAGTGCGGGTGATAAATATGTTGTTTGGCAGAATAATGATGATATAATTTTCACATCCACTTCAGCAAGCAGCACAACATTTCAAACTCAGATCCAAGTGGATGATGGTTCTGCGGGAACCGACCAAACACGCCCCACAATTGCAGCATACGGTTCGTCCAATGTTTATATCGCCTGGCATGACGAACGCAACGGTGCGTCCGGAGATATATATTTCGATAAGTCAACTAATAAGGGTTCAAGTTTCGGCCTGGATGTCAAAGCTGATGATGAGAATCCGGGTTTACCCGTACAGGATAAACCGTCAATTACGGTTGATAGTGGAGGAACGATCCATTTAGTTTGGCTAGATAGACGTAATTCTGTAAATCAGATATATTATTCAAATTCAACAAATGGCGGCACTTCTTTTAACACTAACATGCGCGTCGATGATGCACAACCGGGACAGACAATTGATTGCAGCGACCCTGAGATCGCCAGCGCTGGTCCGAATAAAATATATGTGGTATGGCGAGATAAACGCAATGATAACCAAGATATCTATTTCTCTCGCTGGGGACTTTCGAGCCAGATGGGTTATTTGCCAACAATGACCGATGATAAGATCAATAAACAGATCGGCGGGATAAATGAGGGCCATAATGAATTCAGATGGGAGGTAGTTTACAAGGATCTGGATGGCGAGGCGCCTGCTGCGGGCTTTCCAAGAGTGCATATATATACCGACCATTCCAAGACCACCGAGTTATCGGGCAGCCCGTTCGTAATGAACTGGAAAAAGGAAGATGCAAAGGATCCGCTGAAAGATCGGATATTTTCCAATGGAGAGCTTTATACTTTCACTAAAAAATTAACGGAATTGCACGATTATGCATTCCTATTCGGGGCAAAAGCAGTGAGCGGCGCCCAGACCCTGGTCGAAACCGATCTTAAATTCGGACCAATACTAGATGTAGATCCACCCATTTTCTTTGACCCGGAACCATCCTCGAATAAATGGTTCAATAAAGCTTCGGTTGAGTGCTCGATCACGATCTCGGACCCGGAGGGCACAGGTGTGGATTCATCGAAGATACAATATCAATACAAAACCAACAGTTCAGATGAGTTTACGCGATTTTACACAAATGCAAATGTCCTGCCAATTACACAAGGTTATCGATGCAAGACCACAATTACATTTACCGAGGGCGCTGAAAACTATATACGCTGGAATGCCACGGATACTGTAAATTCCGGACCCTTGGGTTACAATCTATCGGATATGTACGAGATAAAGATCGATACAAACCCCGTAACGTTTTCAGATCCAAGTCCTCTTGAAGAGAATTGGCAGAACAGCAAGTCGATCATTTGTGGTATTACGATAAACGATCATGGTGGAAGTGGTGTTGACGGGTCAACAATTCAGTACCATTATCGGTCCACCGGGGAAGTAAATTTCCTCGGACCGTTTTCAGCGGCGGTGGCTAAGAACGGAGAAACCATAACCGCCACCACACCATCGGCTGTAGACTTTGGTGACGGGGTGGACAATTATATTAAATGGAGCGCCAAGGATATCGCCAATAACACGGCAACGTCGGTAGAATTTCAAGTAAAGATCGATACAGACAGACCTCCTAATACACCTCCAACAGTGCCGAAAAATATCAAACCGACCATTACGAAAGATTCCACCCCGGTTATAACGTGGAATGCATCGTTCGATTCTGATGGCCATGAACTTGAATATTTCATCCGGATCGGTACATACGAGGACGGCGATGACATCTTGAAATGGACAGGTACGGGTACGGATACATCTTACCTCGTCAAAGATAGTGACAGCCTGGCAGTGGATACTTATTATGTCCAGGTGAGAGCGTATGATGATCTTGATTACTCGCCAATTGCACGATCGATCATGAATATTACGGCCACGGGTAATAATCCACCCTCGCCGCCCACCGCCATATATCCCAATGTGACCGCCGAGCCCAGACCAACGATCACATGGTCAGGTGCCAGTGACCTGGACAATGATACTTTGACCTACAGGATCCAGATCGGTACGGGTTCCGGTTCCCACGATATCCTACGCTGGAAAAATGTGGAGATGCAAAAAGATCATTTTCAAATACCAATCACGATCTATCTGGATGATGGTATCTATTATGTCCAGGTAATGTCATTAGACGAGAACGGAGATTCATCTTCAGCTTATGAAGAAATATTAAAAGTAGCGTCATTTCAGCCTGAACTTGAAGTAAAAAATGAATTCAGTGTAAAACAAGGGGATATCTTTGTAATTATTGACATGAAACTAACCAATAATTGCACCATGACCGACAACATGACAATGAAAATAACCGGTGATCTAACCACTAAAACTTCGGTTGAATTTACCTTTAAACCGACCATGCCTATCCTTGTTCAGCCAGGTGATACAAAGAGTATAAAACTCACCATCACGCTACCCCCTCAGATCAATCTGGGCGATTATTCTTTTGACCTTCAAGCATTTTCAGAAGATGGTGAGACCTCATCGTTTACACGCTCTGTAGTGCTGCATGTAGTGATCAAACCATCCAATGGTGTAGAACCTAATGGCGATACGGATGATGATGATAAGGGCGGGGTATCTATGGACGCATACTTGCCGCTCATAATCTTTGTTATAGTTCTGATCGTGATCATCTTAATAATAGTCGGGGTTGTTCGTAATTCGATGAAGCACAAGAGAGACAAAAAGGAACATAAACTATTCGATAGGAAAGAAGAGGAATATGAAGACCTTTACGGACCAAAAGATAAATATTGATCCCATTAATGTAGAACTCGAACATTTTTAGATCAGGATGATAGTTAGATGATATTGGTTAAGTTCGGCGGAAGCGTAATTACGAATAAAGGCAAGGAGTGTGCCTTCAGATCAAAAACCACAAAACGATTGATAAAAGAACTTTGTAATTATTACGATGAACTCACTTACAGAAGCGAACACGAGTCGGAAAACACTCCAAGATCGAATAACCAAAATGGTTTTAAACTGATCCTAGTCCACGGCGCAGGTTCTTTCGGGCACATTCTGGCAAAAAAGTTTGAATTACACCAGGGGTATAATGCTAAGAAAGAGGGGCAAATAATAGGCCTTTCAAAAGTACATAGAGATGTTCGTGATCTGGATCTCCGGATCATGAATATGTTACTCTCTTTTCGAATGCCGGTCATATCCATACCTCCAATGACGGTTTTGAGAAATAAAAACAATAATTTTAAATTCATGGATCCGGACATCTTTGAAAAAGCACTTGATATGCATTGTTTACCCATGACGTTTGGCGATGTGGTGCCTGATGAAAAACTTAAGTTCTCGATCTGCTCGGGAGATACCTTAATTCAACAATTGACAAAAGTGTTCAAGCCATCACGAGTGATCTTTGTCACCGATGTTGACGGGTTATTTACATCTAATCCACATTTAAAAGAAACCGATGCAAAACTAATATCGAACCTGACCGAGGGATCATTTAATTCTGCCATCACGAACCAGAATATCAATCCCGATGTGACGGGCGGCATCTATCAAAAATCAAAGATCGCGATCGAGTTAGCCAAGCAAGGCATTGTATCTTATATTATAAACGGTAATGTGCCCGGTAGGTTTGGCTCCGCGTTACGTGGCCATGATGTTGTTGGGACGGTTGCGAAATAATCGCTGAGATAGCAATGGGCGAGTCTAGGGAGTCGAGGGTCTAAAGAGTCGAGAGTCTAAAGAGTCAAGAGTCTAAAGAGTCAAGAGTCTAAAGAGTCAAGAGTCAGAAAAGTTTTCAGTTTTTAGTTGCCAGTGTAAGACCATTACACTGAAAACTGTCAACTGATAACTGATTGAGTGTGTGAGTCAAAACTTAGGTCATAGGTTATTGGTCATAGGTTATTGGTCATAGGTAATAGGTCGAAGGCCATATATCCCTATCTCCTATTACCAATGACCTTACTCTAGCAACTAGCAACTAGCAACTAGCAACTGACAACTAGCAACTGTTCCTGACCCCTAAATTATAGATCTATCTTTACCAAAATAATAATATGAGCCCTAAATATAAATAATACAATTTCAATCCTATTGCAATGAATATCTTGATCGAAACGAAAAACTTAACAAAACTTTACGGCGAAGTTCAAGCATTAAACAATTTTTCAGTTAAGATCGAATCCGGCGCAATTGGTTTGCTTGGACCCAATGGTGCCGGAAAAAGCACTTTAATAAAAGCATTATTGGGCCTAATTCCTGCATCTTCCGGCACCGGCAAAGTATTTTCACGTGATATCACGATCGATGCACTTACTATTCGCCAGCGCATAGGGTACATGCCCGAGAACGATTGTTTCTTACCCGATCTGAACGCAGTAAGTTATTTGAGCTATCTAGGCGAGTTGTCGGGCCTTTCACCACGTGATTCGATGCAGCGCACCCATGAGGCGCTGTATTATGTGAAGATCGGCGATGAACGCTATCGTAATATCTCAACATATTCCACGGGTATGAAACAGAAGATAAAACTGGCCCAGACACTCATCCATGACCCCGAGTTAATATTACTTGATGAGCCGACCACCGGTTTGGATCCCACAGGTAGACGCGAGATGTTGAAATTGATCAAAGGGATAGTTAAGAACCAGGGTAAGAATATCCTATTCTCATCACATATACTCCAGGACATCGAACAGATATGCGATAAGATAATCGTTTTGAACCGCGGTGAACTTGTCTCAACCGGTAAAATTAAAGAGTTATTGTACGAAAAACACCCGGATCTGGTGGTTAGGGTAAGAGGAAATGTCGGATTGTTCCTCCAGCGACTGAGAAGCTCCGGATTAAAACCTATCAAAAGGAAGAATGATATTTTAATTAAATACGCACCGGATATAACAAAACGCGTGGTTGCTCTTGCAGCAGATGCAAATGTGCAATTAAGATATCTGGATAGCTCTAAACGAACTTTAGAAGAGTTGTTTATTAAATTAATCGATCAAGTTGAAAAATAGAGATTTAATATCACCCAGGAGAAAAGACATGGGAATTCATAAACCAACCTATCGACGTTTCCAAGGCAAAACATCCGGCTGGAAAGGTCGGGTCTTCACGATCTTTAAAAACGAGTTCATGCGCAGGTTGCATAATAAATGGGTTTTGGCATTACTATTGATCTCCTGGGCTTTGGGTATATTACCTATCCTCCTAGGTGCGCCTTTTATCGCATATTTCATATTTTCATTTATATGGTTATTATTATTTACCTCCGTGGTCGGCGGTCCGATCTTTGCCGAAGACTTCCAATATAATTCAATTACATTATATCTTTCCCGACCACTTCAACGGTTCGATTATTTTTTGGGTAAGTATCTAACATTATTCGGGCTAATTGCTCTAATTGCCATAATACCAAATATAATTATCTCAGCCTTTATAATCGGTGTATCTTACGGCACTTCCACCAGTGATTTTGATTATTATCAGTTCTCATATTCATTGATCGGCATCGGTTTTGTCATGACCTTCGTGTTTACAAATATTGGTTTGGTATTTTCTGCGATCACGAAGAATTACAAATATGCCAGCGGCGGGATCTTCACATTTATTTTCTTCTCAAACATACTTTCATTAGCATTATCAAATCTGTCCGAAGATATCACATATTTGTCGATCTGGGCCAACCTGATGATCATATTTTCAGATTGGAATGGTTTGCAAGATAATTCTGTAAATAACTTTGATGCCAACATATCGTTGGCAATCCTTATGATAATCTCATTAATTTGTTTGGCAATAATTTGGTTTAGGATCCAAAGGACGGACATAAGTGAATAAATTGAAAGAAAATGCAATAGCTAGAGAGATAATTTCCATATCTCGCGTGAGCAAATGGTATGGTCAGGTAATTGGGTTAAATGACGTTACATTAAATTTACAACCCGGCATTACCGGTCTGCTCGGGCCCAATGGAGCCGGAAAATCCACCATGTTCAAGATCATCACCGGTCAAATCAAACCTGGTTTGGGCAGAGTATCTGTTTTCAATGAACCAGTATGGAATAATTACTCACTTTGGCACAGGATGGGGTACTGCCCCGAGTTTGATAATTTCTGGAGCGATTTGACCGGGTTCAAATTTGTCAATTTCTTAGCCAAACTTCAAGGTATGCCACCAGCAGAGGCAAGAACCAAAACCGAAGATGCATTAAAGCTGGTAGATCTAATTGATGTTTCCATGCGTAAGATCAAAGGCTACAGCAAGGGGATGCGCCAGCGGTTAAAAGTTGCCCAGGCTCTGGTACACGACCCTGACATACTAATTCTTGACGAGCCTTTGACCGGGACGGACCCCATAGTTAAATTTGCATTAATTGAATTATTCCAGAAACTGGAAGCCGAGGGGAAAACACTGGTCATCTCTTCGCATGTGCTTGAAGAAGTAGAGAGGATCACAGATAACATTTTGTTAATTAATAAAGGGAGACTGCTTGCAGAGGGCAAGATAGCCGAGATTCGAAATCTGATAGATAAATACCCACATAATATCCTGATAGCCACCGCAGATGTAAAAACACTGGCAAAACGGCTGATCAGAGAGGATTATGTACTTTCCATATCCAAGCAAGAGCATCCGAAAGGGATCATGGTCCAGACCCATCAACCTGAAAACTTCTATTCCGAGATCGCAAAGATCATCACGGAGGAAGGTGCGGAGATCTCGCAGATGACATCAACGGACGACAACCTTGACGCAGTGTTCAGGTATTTGGTAGACTAATAAAAAAAATAATGAGGACGGTCAATGAATAATAAACCGAAAACTTATCAATTTGATCTGAGAAAATCCATATCTATAGGCATAATAACTACCCTGGCCACAGTTAGACAGTTAATGTTTTCGAAAAAAATGATCGGGATCATATTTCTTTGTTTGATACCGATAATTGTTTTCTCGCTCTGGAGCGCAGATGCATTTCCAAAAGAGACCGAGATCTTATATGGTGACCGTTATGGTGGGTCACCACCAATGCCGGAAGAGATCATAGATGAAGATTTGAATGTAAATATAAATCAATCTTTTTTATACGTGAACACCTCAACTACATCAAATAATGAAAAAGTCTTAAAATTGTCATTTTACGGTGAAACCGAATCTTATGACAACTATGCAATAGACCGACTTGAGATAATTATATTTTTATACATTACCGAATATTTTCCGATCAATCTCGCTCAATTCATAGAGGATGATATAAATGGTAGCTTTATCGCTCCGATCGAAACCGATGAGATAGTTTTTCGTGGTGTGAATGCTGAAAATAGGGATGACTTGAGTTCATGGGAATTTTCTTGGACAAGCTATTTTTTAGCCGCGCCTGTGGAATATATTGAAACCTTGATAGCGCAGTATCAACCTGGCAATCCAGACATTGTACCCGGGTATGATGCAACCGATGGTATGGGAAGTTTTGACGAATTCCCCGAGTTCACAGATATGGATATTAAAGACTCAATTCGTCTAGGATTTTTTGTTGTGGGTTTAAAAGAAAACAAAACCGAGGGTGGTTTAATAAATTATGATTATATTGAACTTTATCCGATCTTCGATGGAGAATCTGTTGTGGATCTTGGTGTGGTGGGTCAAGATATAGTAGAGGTCTCGGAGGATGAAGACGGATATGAGATTTATATGAGTGTAACCACTTCATTATTCTTTTTATTCATAATTCCAATTATTACTATTCTCTTTGCGATCTCTGCGGTCCGTGATGATATTGAGGATCATACCATCGTTTATCTTATCACAAGACCAATTTCAAAAAAAGAGATACTATTTTGGAAATTCAAAGGCTTTTTCATCTCATCTTGGATCCCGATCGCGCTCTCGATGAGCATTTCGTTCTTCATAGTCTCCGTTCATGAGGGAACACCATTTTTACATTTGAATTATCTTGGTGTGTTGTTGGGGGCAATGACAATAAATATACTCGCGTACGGTGCATTATTCTTCATTTTTGCAGTTGTCACTTCATATCCGATCGTAATCAGTTTATTATATGTATTTTTCTGGGAAACATTAATTCCATATCAACCAAATGTTATCAGCCGTTTTTCGGTATTATTCCATGTACAATCCATTGCCGGTGATCTGCTGGGTGATATTGCAAACATAACCTTATACCAAGCGCTTAGCGCAACCGATTCGTTTTTTATCCTATGTATTTTCATTATATTTGCAATGGGTTTTGCAATTTCTATCTTCAGTAATAGAGATTTTACGTGAACCTCTCGTCCAATCGTATATCCCTAACATCGCTACCTGTGTAATCTCAAAGAATATAAACGTTGTATCACTTTTTTTTCCATTTTTCACTTTTCCCCACTTCATACTTCGTCCCGCATGACCAGCAATACGCCATATCCGGGTCAAGGCTCTCGCCGCAGGTCATACA
This sequence comes from Thermoplasmata archaeon, assembly GCA_020696345.1. Classification (GTDB taxonomy): domain Archaea; phylum Thermoplasmatota; class Penumbrarchaeia; order JAEHCK01; family JAEHCK01; genus JAEHCK01. The sequence continues at coordinate 9,724 of JAEHCK010000155.1, forward strand.
TAAACCATCA
>JAEHCK010000214.1 GCA_020696345.1 Thermoplasmata archaeon
AGACCCAAGTTACGAAGATTTTGTAAATCCTGATAAACAACATCTATATTTCGGACCAATTCTGTCGATTTCTGGACTACCAACATCATATAATATCGAGTTTTATGGTATGAAAGATTGGGTTATGGATGCATTACCTGAACACAACAGAACTGAGAAATTGACCGAGTTTATGGAAATATACTGGGACAAAATCAATCAGGAAGTTTACAACATGACCAAAACGTTATGGTCACTCATTGATCCAAGAGAAGTAAACATAAAACATATTGATTATCTGGCAACACGAGCGAAGATCGATACCGACAAGGACAAATTCGGCGGCGATGAACTGAGAACATGGATAGACAACATGTTGTTCTGGTTGAAACGTAAAGGTACATATACTGCCTATATTATCGTAGCACAAATGTTGTTAAACAATACCAGAAACAAGGTCAATCTGTTCGAACAGTGGTGTGAATGGTGTTTACGGGAATTAAGGCGATCAGGTAATTATCTATTACCGGACGACTTTACAGAACATCATGTAATAGAACACTATGCTCCATCAGCGGGTATTCTTCCGTCAGGTGGTGCTGGTGATGAATATTATGAACAATTTAGATTATTAGATTACCCAACACATACGGACGTGGCGCCTACAGCAAGCTGTGCAGCAGATCGTTATAATTGTGGTGACATGATCGACTATATTTCATATTCAACCGATGCCGCTGATGATCTACCTGTACTAACGATTGATAATTATTCAATAGATATTGATGGTTGGAACCCAACAACAGGTACGTACATGCATCTATTTGGTCAATCAACGGCCTCAATTGACGCCAGTGCCAACGGTGGTGAATTTAGACATTGTGTGAAAGCATATATGGATTCATCGTCTACACCAAGTGCCGGCATCATGGTCTGGGGTGTATCTGACGATGCTGATCTGACATTCACATCAGGAGAGCCGGTCGGATCGGAAGAATGGTTGGGAGTAGAGATGTTACGTGGCGGCCGATCAGCAGATGTACATGCCGAAAATGTTGTATTCAGACTATGGCAAGAAACAGGCGGGGCAGCCACTATGGCAGAAACAACAGTTCCATTTGTCGTTGATACCCCTTATTTCTTAGTTATAGAATATGATAATGCCAACATAACTCTTAACATCTACGACACATCTGCTCACAAAAGTAATGAACTCGCAGAAACGATTACACTGGCGTTAGCAGGCACACATGCCGCGAAATCTGATTATGTTTATATTTACGGGGTGAATTATAGAAGATCATCAGCAAACCCACCGTCAGGCTCGTTTTACGGTGAAGTTGCCAATCTTAGGGAATCAGCAGGACAAATTGCAACCATTGGTCCCACTGGTTATCCCGTAATCACACCACATTATAGAGTTGAATTAGATTTATCAACAGAACCAATAGGCGAGGATGAGATCATCAGTCAAAACCTTGCCGAGGAGCTTACAAGATATTGGGATTATATCAAACCAGTAAGTAGATTTGTTAGATATAATTTCTTAATATCACCGATTGGTAGAGTTGATGATATTGGTCAAGCGGTTACACTGTATAAACCAGATGCTCATGGTATATGTGACACAACATTCATAGGTGCTGAAGTTCTATCGGCCGGTTCACCAGTTTTACAGGGAAATAACTTCATACCTAACCCAGACTTTGAACAAACAACAGGCTGGTCAGATGTTGGTACACCAACTGTACAAGAAAGAAGTCGTGAGTATGCCCGAAGCGGAGAATTCAGTAGAAAATTCACATCTTCTGCAGTGGGTGATGGAATACGATCCAACACATTTACCACAGAAACAGGAAAGGTTTATAACTATGAATTATTTGCACGAGGTAATTTAACGGATTGGATTGCTCCGTCTGGTTCTGTAACGGTTAATATCAGAAAGGGTGATAACTCAGGCCATGCTGAAACATATACACCTACCTTTATAAGTCATCGTGACGCTTGGACACGAATTCAAGGATCATACTACGAAACTGCCGGTGGTGCCGGTGCATATATTGAAATGTTATGTCCTACCGGCCCAGGACCAGTATCAGAAGGATTTATTGGTCACACATGGTATGTCGATGACGTATCTGTTTTGAGAAATCCGATAGGTGACACGACACATTATCATAGACAATTAGTCGGTAGTCCGACTTGGAAAATACTACATGGTTTGACTGATCAAATTATCACACAAACGTATGATAGAATAAATCAATTAGTGTGGCCTAAATATCACGATCCCACACTTGATGGTATAAATGGTGATACACTAAGAGTTGACTTCAACGATGCTACACGAGGTAAAGCGTTTATTGCCGGGTTGAAGGGTTGGAACAAACAACATGTTCAGAATAACCCAGCATCGGGTTGGACTATAACACATAACATGGGATTGAGTGGCTCCGAGGGTGTCATTGTTGAAGTTGTAACAAGTGGATCATCCGTCAGAAACATGTTTCCTGAGAATATCCAACAAGAGGACACTAACACACTTCAATTAAGATTCCCAGAACCCGTAACGGGTCGGGCATTTATAAGAGATGACGATTATGTACATACTCAGTCAACACCAAGTCTTATCTGGAACGTTAAACATAATCTTGACACCGCTGGAACATTGATAAATTGTTATGATAACAGTGGTTATATGTTATCACCGGAAGATGTAACATTAGTTGATACAGATTCATCAACAGTCACGTTTTGTGAAGCAGTTGCTGGTACGGCCGTTGTCGTTGGTTTCAGAAAAACAGGTGATGTGGGTGACGTACAAGTCAATGATGCTTTCAGTGATATAAATACAAATGTAGCTGGTTATTGGAAAGTGGGTAATGGCAGTACAGATGTATTTGATCCATATCTACATAACGATTTATCAAACACACTTGTATCAGGTGGTTTAGATACTCGAACAGAAACAGCAACGGGGGCATCCGGATCAATCTTGATCAACTTCGAAGTCCCAGGATGGCCACGAGGTGATGCTTACACAATCAACGAAATGGGAATTTTTGATAAAAATAGAAATCTACAATACTACACGAAATGTAGTACATTACATAAACCAGACGATGTAGCTCTGAATGTTAGATACAGACTTAGAAAGTCAGGTTTTAGCGAGGCAGAATAATGGAGAAGTATGACAAATATTTAGTTGAATCAAAGAATGTCGCCGGCAGTATTGCTGAACTGGCAATCGAAAAAATGGAAGATACTCTGGCAGATTTTGAGATGTTCTTAGATGAGAAATTAGAAAAAGCACAGTCAGGGCCCGCAGGACGCGATGCATATGATATTGATGTCAGAACTGTAAAAGCTCTGAAAAATCAATTTAACAGATCGTTCGGCAAACAGTGGGAAAGTATGAAAAAAGATTTGATCATAATTGGAAGAAAATTAGATCAGTTAAAATAAGAGGTAACAAATGGCAAGAGTACATTATTGGCAATATATAGTAGATTCAGAAGGACGACCAATGGAAAACATTGAGGTACGATTCTATCTTAATGATAATCCGGCAGAAGAAGCGGAAATCTTTACACATCCCTCTATTGGTACACCTGTAACATCGACGGAGAGTGATTTGTCAACGAACGGCAATGGTTATTTTGAGTTCTGGGTTGGTGATGAGTTTGAAACACTTGGTGGCTATGTATCCACACAGAAATTTAGACTGGTATGGGAACGTGCCGGTATTCTACTTGGGCAGATAAACAACATTGATGTATTCCCACCAGTGTTTCAGGTAGATGAAACAGATGCAACAACATCAACACGAACTGACAAAAACAAATTGGTCAGTAATGCTTTGGCATATACATGGGAACAACACTCAACGGCAGGACTCGGAGTAAATGCTCACGGATATGAAGCTGTTGATACAACTTCACAAGACACGGAATTTAACAAATTGGTAAGTAATAATTTGATGAACTATATCCTCAGTGCTTTAACAAGTGCAGGAACACTCAGTCTTACAGCATCGGGTGCTATCGAACGACAATTTACAATTACATCATGGACAGTCGATGGTGAGGCTTACTATGCTGATATACTTCATGGTATTGGTCATGGTCATCCGATTGTTCAGGTTGTCGATGAAGTTGACCAGACAGTTGTAATGCCAACTACCGTCACGCAAATAGATAATAATACAGTTCGACTACATATGGCTACCAACACAGATATGGAAGTAACCATCATAGGTTAAGAGGGAAAATATGGCGAGAGTACATAAGTGGTATTATTTAAGAGATCAAGAAGGACGGTCAATCCGTGGTGCAGCGCTGAAACTTTATGAAACCAACACCGATACTGAAGCACTCATTTATTCATCACCTGTTTCAGCATACGGTGACTTTATATATCAGACGGATGATTCTGGCAGTAGTACATGGTCAACAAACTCATCAGGGTTTTTCGATTTTTTTATAGCAAATACTTTTGAACCCTCTGCCAGTCGGTTCCGAGGTCAGTCAACAGGATATGAAGCAAGCCAATATTTTGATCTACACTGGCAAGCGTCCGGAGGTGAGCCTGTTGTTCCTTCTGGTGTTTTATTCAATTTACAATTATTGCCTCAGGTTTTTACAGTAGATGAGTTGGATCCAACCAGTACTGTTGTTAATAAACTGGTAAGCAATGACTTGGCATACAAATGGCATTCGCATGCGGAAGCCGGTGTTGCCGGTAATCCCCATGGATATACGGCAGTTGATGTAACCGATCAGTCGGATGTCTCATTTAGTAAAGTTGTCAGTGATGACACAATGTATCTTATATTAGATGAACTTGATACATTGTTGACTTGTGGTGGTGATGCTATCACAATCGACACATCAGGATCAACTGTATATCATTACAG
>JAEHCK010000090.1 GCA_020696345.1 Thermoplasmata archaeon
GAGATGTGGCTATCGATTAAAATCAATTCTATAACTAATTAGATATTTGTGAAGTGGTCTACCGTTTATTGATAAATTTGGAAGGAATAATATAATAAAAAATGCGTTATTTATTAGTCGTTTTGCGAAGCATTTTTTTATTATGTTCTACAGTTATGACTACATTTCCCTTTTTGTGTCCTTTTTCTACATACCTGTGAGCCTCGGCAATTTGTTCCAACGGATAGCGCTTGTCAATGACCGATCTTATCTTCCCTGCCTCAATAAGTCCTTTGAGGTAAACTAAATCTTCAGGTTTATATTCAACGTTCCCACCTATTATTTTTTTGCTGTTTGTCTTTGACTTCCCCGGCTCTCGAACAATTCGTGATTTCATAGAGTTAGCTGTAAGAAGAATTCCTTGGTCTTTTAGCGAACTTATATGGCCTGTAAACGGTCCCTTGCCTACCACGTCAAAAATTACATTATAAGTCTGACCATTTTTTGTGAAATCTTCTTTTGTGTAATCAATGACATGGTCTGCACTAATTGAGCGCAGCATGTCCAATTTCTTCGCACTGTCCACAGCAGTCACTTCAGCACCAAAGTACTTGGCGAGCTGTACCCCGTAAGTACCTATACTTCCACCTGCACCGTTGATCAAAACCTTTTGTCCTTTCTGGATATTTCCTCTTCTAAGATGATGCAGTGATTCAAGTCCCCCAAGAGGCACGGTGGCAGCTTCCTCATAGGTCATATTAGTCGGTTTTGTTGCTATTAACCCTTTTTCAGGGAGACATGCATACTCAGCATAACCGCCCATTCTAAAACCGGCATGAGCAAAAACCTGATCACCTTTCTTAAAAAGTCTTACATCTTTGCCAACTGATACGATTTCACCGGCCAGCTCCTGCCCCAGTATTTTTTTCCTGGGTCCTCTGAATCCAAATCCTAATCGCGCGAGGATCTTCAACCCGAGAGGGAATTTAAGACTGCGAAGTTCACAGTCCCCTGCCGTTACTGTTGCTGCATATGTTTTTATCAGCACTTCATTGTCTTTAGGAATAGGTTTGGCAACCTCTTTGAACTGAAGAACATCCGGTGAGCCCCATTTTGTGCATACGATCGCTTTCATGAGTTCCCTCCAAGATTGCTTTGATCTGGTCATTCTCAAATAAGTACATTAAAATAAAGTTTGTGAAACCTAACGTCTTGATTCACTTCTTTTGCAGGTTCTGCTTCAGGTTCTGAGCAAACTCTTCCGCGGCTTTGAGGTCGGAAGCATTAGGCCTACCCTTATTCATTCCACCAAATATTTTAAGGAAACTATTTGTGTTAAAACCCTTACAAGCAAATTCATCAACGATCATGAAACCTTTAGATTCCAGTTTTTCCCTAAGCGACGAGTGATCTTCGGCGACTTTTGCTTTTCCCATAATTGCACTGGTTGAGAAAATGAATGCTTTCTTGTTGGTGACTTGTGGTAGTTTATCGGCAAGGTCAAGCAGAAATTCATGGTGTTTTGCACCATATATCCCTGAGCCAAAGCCTATTAGACTATACTTTTGAAGCTCGTCAGGGTTAATTTGCTGTGGCGTTTTTATTTGTGCATCAAGAACTTTTGCGAAGACGTTAGCGATTTTCTCAGTATTATTGTGATGATATGAATACAAAACCAATAGAGATTTCATTGCCATATTTTCCATTTTTCTCCTCCTTTTTTTTATTCATACAACCTTAATTACCACATTTCCCTTTTTATGGCCTTTGTCGACATAACTGTGAGCTTCGGCAGTCTGATCCAATGGATATCGTCTGTCTATGACCGCTTTGAAATGTCCCGCTTTCATTAACTCATTGAGGAGATCAAGATATTCAGGAAGAGAATTTGGACTTCCTCTATCGACTGACATGTATTTCCCATTCTTAATTAGCACTTTCTTGCACTGTGATTTCAATTTTGAGCTTTTACTTTTTCCAACGGCATCAAAGATAAGATCATAACGCTCTCCTCTGCTTATTACATCCTCTTTTGTATAATCAATTACTTTATCGGCTCCCAGAGATCTTACTAACTTTAAATTTGTTGTACTGCATACCCCGGTAACCTCCGCTCCGTAATGCTTAGCAAGTTGCACCGCGGTAGTTCCATTTGCTCCGGATGCTCCATAGATAAGCACTTTTTGTCCGCTTTGGATATTCCCCTTTTTCACAAAATGCCCAGCTATAATACCTCCATAAGCAACTGCGGCGGCTTCCTCATAGCTTACATTAGAAGGTTTTTTTACCAGACACTCTTTTTCAGACATACATTTATATTCGGCATAGGTCCCAAATCCTAAACCAGTCATTCCATAAACGGAGTCACCCTTCTTAAATCGTTTTACGTCCTTGCCCACCGATTCAATGTCTCCTGCCAGCACCATGCCTAGTATGGGTTGTCTCGGTTTTGTAAAACCTAATGCCAGTCCCATCAATAGCCCCAAGGGGTGCCACTTAGGAATTTTAAAACCACGGACTATGCAGTCGCTTGCTGTAACTGCTGTTGCGAATATTTTTATGCAAACCTCATTTTTACGAGGAACTGGTTTTGTTACCTCTTTGAGCTGAAGAACTTCTGGTGGCCCGTATTTGGTACATACGATCGCTTTCATGAGTTTTCCTCTTAATTTGTTAGGTTTTGTTATTTTTTACCACAGTTATGACTACATTTCCCTTTTTGTGCCCTTTATCTACATACTTGTGAGCCTCGACAATTTGTTCCAGCGGATAGCGTCTATCTATGGCCGATCTTAACTTCCCCGCCTCGATAAGCTCTTTGAGGAAGATCAGATCTTCAGTCTTAATGCTTGGTACTGAAGAGTGAGAGGAATCATATAATCCATTTTTCTTAAGCGATATTTTACAATGTGAACGCGAGATCTTATGTACTGCATCAAAAATAACATCATAGGTCTCGCCGGTTTTGGTAAAATCTTCTTTGGTGTAATCAATTATCTTAACGGCACCCAGAGATTTTACCAATTCTAAATTCGAAGTACTGCATACCCCGGTTACTTCAGCCCCGTAGTACTTTGCTAACTGTACCGCAAAAGTACCTACACTTCCTGAAGCTCCATAGACAAGAACTTTATGTCCGCTTTGGGTATTTACCTTTTTAATATGACCCAATGCGGTTAATGCACCGGCGGGAACAGCGGCAGCTTCCTCATAGGTCATATTGGACGGTTTTATTGCCACCAAACCTTTTTTTTCATCCCCCCCTTCTGCTGGCAGACATCTGTACTCGGCATAAGCGCCAAAATCAAAACCGGTTAAAGCAAAGACCTGGTCACCTTTTTTAAATCGTTTTACGTCTTTACCTACTGATTCAATTTCTCCGGCACACTCCATACCCAGTATAGGCCTCTTAGGTTTTATAAGACCTAAATATAGCCGCATGGGGAGCCAAAAAGCGAGAGGAATTTTGCTACTTCGAACTCTCGTATCACCTACATGTGCTGTTGTCGCATGAATTTTTATCCGCACTTCATTGCTCTTGGGGGTAGGTTTTGGCACCTCTTTGAGCTGAAGGACGTCCGGTGGTCCGTATTTTTCATATACAATCGCTTTCATGAGTATTCCTTCTAATTTACTTTGTTAGGTTTTGTTACTATGTTCCTAAGTCATACTCCTCCCTAACATGGACAATGCACATCACAATGTGATATAATAATGAAAGGGGAAATTTACTTCTGTTTATATAAAATTTACCGAATTTTTATACATGATCCCCACATAATCCTCGCATAAAACCAATATAAAACCATAATTTTAATATAGCCATAATTCATCATGGCTTAATAATATAACACAAACAATATTACATTTGGGGCAAGCAATAATAACACAGGACGGGAGTATTAAATTTTCACACGGTAATTGGGGAACATGATCTCAAAGTACGAAAATGCCTAAGCCTACCAAATTTAAAAAAATTGGAGGAGAAAGAAAAGGTGTGAATATAGATAAACGTGTAAGGTGATAAAAATGAAAAATTCGAACGGATTTTATATAAAAATGGCGACAGCATGTGTTCTCATACTAATGTTGTTATCTTCGATGCCAGGTTACAGCGCCAATAACGAAAATAAAAATGCACCATTTGACCTCGACCAAACCTTGGGTCAAGTCGATAACGCATGGAAAGAGTATGAAGCATTGAAGAACGATATAGATAATAAAGAAAAAGAACTGGATGACCTAATTGCACTTGCCAAAGCGTGCAAGATCTCCGGGTTGGATCTTGAACCGTATAAGAACCAGGTAGAAGCTCTAAGGGCACGATTAGATGCACTAAAAAATACCATAAAGGAGCTGGAGAAGATAGTCAATGACCTTAAAAAAGCCGAGCGTGATGTTAACCAAGATATAAAAGATAAGAATAAAGAATTGAAGAAAAAGAAAGGAGAGCTCAAAAAGAAGCAAGTCGAACTGAAAAAAGCACAAAAAGATCTCGCAAACGCAATTAAGAAAAATCCCAAAAAGATACGGGAGATAGATGTGAAAATAGAGAACATCTACGATAAGATTTGGGAGTTGGAGCAGCGTATTAACCGTAAGAAGGCAAAAGGCAAGGATACTTCCAAGCTTGAAGCTCAGCTGGCAATATTAAATAATAAATTGAGAGCTTTGGAAAGGGAAAAAGCTAGACTGGCAGATGAGCCTAGAGCGCTTAGATGGAAGGTTCTAAGGATTCAGAGTGAAATTGAGGTCTTGAAATTCGAGATAAACAGCTTAAATAACGAAATTAAAGATCTGAAAAAGAAACGTGATAAAATTAGAGACGCGATTGGCAAGATCAAGAAAATGGGCAAAGGAATAAAGGACATGGAAAAGGAGCTTGCAAACATAGATGCAAAATTAGCAGAGCTCGAAGAACTTTTAAAGAAAAAGAAGAAGGATCGTGGTGGTGAAGATGCCGCAACGCCAAATTCAAAGATTGGCACTGGAATAAATAAAATTGAGCTTCCTGGAAGTCCTCCGGTTTGGCAGATCTGGATCACTGCAGTAGATCAAAATGACCCTGTGGATGAAAAAGAAAAAGCCGAGAACTGTTTATTCGAGATCTCCAAGGACGGTGACACATGGTACGTCCTCGAGCTGGACCTGAATGCCGGTGATGGATTTGAAGTACTTTATGAAACAGAAGAACCGGGCGTTTTATTCTTCAAAATTGCAATGTGCAACTGGTATGGTAATATTGGTTATGACCACACTGAAGTAATTCTTATATAATCGATTTCATAAGCGATATTATACGCATAGGAAAACATATTGCGCCTAAGACGTATGCTTGATTAAAATATAATATGGTAATTTAAAAAGGTAAACTAGAATAATTTGTTGGCACAAATTATTCGGCATTGAAAAACTCTTCGACTTTTTCAAAGCTTCATTAATTTTCTGGCGAAAATTATCTCGAGCTAAGAATTCTTATATTAAATAACACTAAGTAAAGAATTCTTACCTAGGTAAAATGAAAAAGTATACTTTTAACTTTTAAGATTTAACTTTTGAAATTTAACTTTAAAAGATGTGTCAATCATTATTCTTTTTACATAACATTTTTTCATTTCAGATCATATCAAGAACAATATGGCAACACCCAGAATTGCAATGCTCGCGCCGATGAACCCGCGCCAGGTAGTGCGTTGACCATACAGGACCCAGACGATAGGTATTACCATAACTGGCATCAAGGACATGAGTGTTGCAGCTACACCTGTGAGTGCATAAGTAACGGCTATCATGGCCAACCAGACACCGATGAACGGACCGAAAACTGCACCGCCAAACGTGGCGCTGATCGCTTTTTTGTTCTTCAACGAACCCAGTACTTCTGATAACTTACCAAAAATGATCAGGCCTACCCAGATAAATATCGCTGCGCCTACCATTCGTATTAGAGTTGCAGAAAGCGGATCAAGTGGCGACGCCGAGTCATCGGCCACAACTATCATCCCATATTTTGAAACTACGAGCCCAACACCCTGACCCACAGCACCGCCCAGTCCAAGTAATACACCATATAATTTGACCTTTTTCGGAAGTGGTTTTTCATTTGTCAGCTCGTCTCGCTCAAGTATTACCCAGATAACGCCGGATATTGTCATCGCTATACCTATAAATGCCCATATACCTAGAATTTCTCCGAGCATGAAAAAACCAACGATCACAGAAAAAATCGGTGCAAGAGCCATTAGAAGTGTACCGCGGCGTGGTCCAAGAATGACCAGTGTGCCAAAATAACCAAAATCACCAAGCGCTAGTCCGATCACACCGCTCAATAATAGATAAAACCATTGCGAATTATTTGCCTGGGGGATAATAGTGCCAAGGACCAGAATATGAGCAGCACCTAGCAAACCCACGGCAATGATAATACGAACTGCATTTACACTCAGTGCACCGATCTTTTTGCCAGCATACGCAAACAAAATTGAGCACGATGCCCACATAAGTGAAGTTAAAATTGCCGCAGTCTCGCCAACAAAATGTTGTATCATTTCGAACACCAGGACAACACATGGAACTTAAATAAGATTTTTGTCTTTGAATTATTGAAACATCAATAGTCAGATTCTGTACGGGGTCTGTTATAGATATTTATGCAATCAAAGATTGATATTAAAAGAGTTGTTTTAGATTAATTATTTACAAGTATCACAATGACCACGAAAACACGAAGGACACGAAATTGCGGTTACATTATAGAAATTTTTCGTGTTTTCGTGCTTTCGTGGTAAAATAATATGATGTGGTCGAGATTGAAACTATATAGTAATATATTTTATTTCAATTCAGCTTGAATTCTTATTGTTGTTCAAATATAAACTTGTACAACGGGATAAATTCTATTCCTTCTCCCTATTCGTTTAAGTTCTATGTGATAACGATTTTTCTTTTGTTCCCACGTATTTTTTTAAGATGTTTTATCTCGTCGTCATCTATATCGACTTTATATTTCACTAACACAATCATTGGTGATAAAATCTATATCTCTGGAACCAATAATACCATATCTTACATCTGTTTTTGATCTATAATTAACTAAAAGCAAAAGGTAGTCGAAACTCAAATCTCGCACTTATTGGTGCAGCGACGCTTGAAAAATGGCGGATGAAACTTGATTTTGAACATGATGATGTTATTGTAGACCCGCGTGTGACAAAGTTGAGACTATTTTAAATTAAAGTTGTTTTGGTTTGTAATTTGTAATTTATTTACTGTTTCATTCAGATTGGGTTTTATTACTGATGCCTTTGGTGGAGGTAAGCGTGGTACAGGTTTGGCTCGTGGTACCTTGTGAGTTATTGGTGTAATGATTGGACGAGCAAGTGGTGGGGAGGTAATTTGTTTATTATATTCTATGTTTTTTTTTGTCACTGGTTCGGTATGAGGAAATTGTTTTTCTTTATCTTTATCAATATCTGGAATTCGTTTCTTTTTCAAAACCATAAATAGAATGATAATAATGATAATTATTACAATGATCATCCCAATTATTTTTAAAGTGAAATTACCTTCTTTTTTTATTTCTGGACTTGTATCATTTTCTGGTTGTGTTTGATTCGGTGAAACATTTATTTCTGATACGATAGTAATATTAACCATAGCCATTGAAGTCTTGCCAATTAAATCTATTACGGTTAAGGTTATAGAATGATTTCCTGGGATTAGAAATACATTAGTTAAATTTTGGCCTTTCCAAAATTCATTTGAGATATTAAAAGTCCACATAAAAGTAAGTTTATCACCGTATGGTAAATCCGGGTCATCGCAGATTGCGGAGAAATTTATTCCAGTGCCATTCTCAACTTTAAGCCCATCCAGCGGTTCAATAATAAACGCAGGTCCGGGCGGGTCATTCACGGGCGTTACAGTTATCGTTACATCATCGAAGATTTCAAGTACAGAGTTATTAGCATAGAATGTCAGGGTTTCCTGCCCGTTCCAGTTTTTCTTTGGTATCAATGTGACAGTGCCGGTTTGATGATGAATTGTGACATTGAGGTGCCTCTGGCCTACACAGCGGAATTGCAATGGGTCGTTGTTTGGATCTTTGAACCAGTGGTAGAGATTAAAGGGTGTATCATCAATCGTATCCTCAACTATTTCAAAATCATCGATAGAATTATTGATCACCGGCCCATGCGGACCTAATATGGTTGTACCTTGTACTAGATTTGAGAATCCAGATTTGTTTGGTACTTCATCAAAGGCACAGATAACATAATAATATATCTTGAGTTCCTCCAGACCCATATCAATAAATTCTTCATCTCCAATTGTACCAATGGGCTCGCCCCAGGTCTCAGGATTAGAAGTATTACTTCTATAGATGTTATACCCTTCAAGATCTTCTTCAGCATTCGGGATCCAAGATAATGATATTGAATCGTTTGTTGTTTTTATTACTTTCAGCCCGGTGGGTGGTGCTGGTGCAATAGAATCATACGGAGTTCCTGATGCTATTTCAGATAAATTCGAGACCTGGCCACGGGCATCTTGGGCCTGGATGCGATAATAATAAGTTTGACCATCAATAAGTTCTGTGTGATTGAATAAATGCTGTGTAGAACTCATGTTGGAAAGTATTGACCAGTTACCTGTGAAATTTGAGAAAATCTGATAAATCTTTGTGTCTACATGGTTTAAAGCCCAGGAGAGGTTTAATGTGTTTCCGAGAGGATATTGCAAAACTGTAAAGTTTTTTGGAACATCTGGTGGCCAGTCGACAATGATATCTACAATGTTTGACCAATTGCTTTCTCCGTATTTGTTATAAGCTTTTACATGATAATAATATGTACCATTTGCTTTTAATTTAATATCTATTGATGAACCTGAACCATTGTAAATTATAATAGGGGAATTAAAATTTTCGTTTGTATCTTCTTCTAAAATGTAACCAATAGAGCTATAACATTCATGCCAGGTTAATGTATAATTACCATCGGAATCATTAATGCCTGGATCTATAAGCAGTGGTGAATTTGGAGGTAATGTAAAATTAATAGGATTTATAAACGGAAAATAATCTAAACCTAAATGAGGTATATGTGTATCGCCAATGTCATCGCCTTTTATACGATCAAATGCACCATTATCTTGTCCTTTGTAATCGGACCAATAATTGCCCTGGCCTTTGTAACTCCAGCCATTAGATCCAAAATCTTTAGCTTGATTTTTATTAGAAATTATATTATTCCAATAGAACATATTTCCTATAGGCTCATTATACCTGTCGCCAAATAAGGCAATACCAAAGTCATTATTACAAATATTATTGAGATAAACATCATTATAATAAGAAACATCAATAACAATCCCATAATAATTTCTCCAACAAATGTTGTTGGCAAATTTATTAAAGCTGGCATACCGTGGCAACTCGTCACGGCGACCTATCTTAGTTTTAGAATATTCAAAATTTCTCATCGACTCACCGTAACCGAGAAATTCTATACCCATGTAATTATTGGATAATGTATTATTTTCAATTACATGATGTGCTGAAGCATCTAGAAATATACCGTGATTCGAATTATGATTACAGATGTTAGATACTAATGTATTTAATTTACACATGGCAAGATAAATTCCATCTTCCCCACTAAAGCTGAATTCATTATTATAGATTGAGTTATTATTAGAAATTATTGAGTATATGCCATATTTATTATTGAAATTAATTGTATTATCTTTGATTTCAATAGATTCACAATAAATTAATTCAATCCCAATAGTCCCATAACTAAGATTCTGGTTTTTTATAGCGATTCTTGAGCAATTAATAAGAATGACTTGGCCGGCACCTGAAGGCAAAATTCGATTGTTTTGATGTGTCCAATAATATACAGGCTTGCCATTGATAATATTTGTTATTTCGATTACGTGGGTATCTAAATGTTTTAATTTGTATCCTGTTAGGGTAATACCACAAAAGTTTAAAGTGTTATTTGTAATTTTATTGGAGGTTGAATCACTAATTGAAATGCCATAACAGTTTTTAAAAAGGCTATTGTTTGTAATTTCATTGGAATTTGATCCCGATAATTGAATTCCATTGAATGTATTTGACTGAAAAACACTGTTAATTATCTTATTTGAATCGCTTGAAACAAGATATAGTCCATTTCCCCCTTCATTATACCAATAATATCTATTCTCTCCTAAGTTATAATTGCAAATAGTTTTTTCAATTAAATTATTTTTCGAGGTATAAATCCTGATGCCATTATGCGAATTATAATTACAAACTGTGTTTTTAATTGATATATTATTTGAATTGATTATTAAGATACCCTCACTACCATAACTCAAATTTTGATTGCTAATTGCTAAATTTGAACAGTTTACCATTATTATTTGACCTGCATTTGAGGGAACCTTCATGTTAGTTTCATCTTTTATGTAATAAATCGGTTTATTATTAACTAAATTATTATGTATAATTTGAGAATTCCAGGTTGAATAATATCCGTTTAGATATAATCCACATGAAAACATTGTATTATTTTTTAAAACATTTGATTCTGAATATTGAACTCTGACACCGTCTATGTTTTGAGAACAATTATTATTAATTATTGTATTTTGATCTGAAGAATGTAGAAATATTCCCTCGTAAGAATTACCATTGCAATAATTTGAACTAATTTCGTTATTATTTGAACCCTCTAATGATAAGCCTGCTTTTAAATTGAAATTACATATATTATTCTTAATTGTGTTTGAATTTGACCCGTGTTTTAGAAATATACCATTATTTTTGTTTGAATTAATTGTATTGTTATTAATTGAATTTTGATTCGATTTATAAAGATATATACCATCAAAAATATTTCTATTACATGAATTATTTAAAATATTATTTTTATCGGAAAAAGCTAATGTAATCCCGACGCTATTACAACTTAGATTTTGATCTTTAACAACAACATTTTTACAGTTAGCAAGTATAACCTGGCCAGCATTTTGGGAAATTGTACCGCTGTTTTTATTTTTCAAATAATAAAGTATCTTTCCATTTACTTCATTCTTTTTATCAATAGTATGTGTATTCCAATGATTTATTTCATCACCCTCAATTAGAAGTCCGCATGAAATCATATTATTATTTTTTAAAGTAGTGGAGTAAGTATCAATAAGTTTTATACCATTCTCAGAATTATATTTACAACTATTGTTTGCAATTGTGTTAGTATCTGATGTTTTACCCCACCAGGTGTTTGTTTGAAGTACAATACCATTTTTAGAATTATTATCACAAATGTTATTTGATAGTTCACTATAAACGGTATCCTCAATAAAAATTCCATTTTCCTTATTATTACTGAATGAATTATTTAGAACTTTGTTGTACTTAAAAGTTCCCCAAGAAGAAATGCCATCATAAGAATTTCCGTTACAGGTATTATTAATAATTGTTGAATATTGACAACCATTTAAAAAAATTCCAATAGAATTATTCGAACAATTATTATTTTTTATTTGGGTTGATTGAGAAACCCCAATATTAAAACCAACATTTTTATTATAGATGCATGTATTATTAATTATTCTAATGTTTTTTCCGCGTAAATATATTCCTGCCAAATTATTGCTGAAATTATTATCTATTATAGTATTATTTATTCCCTCATATAAGTAGATACAATAACCATCATTATAATATTGTTTGTTATTATAAAAGAAATTGTTTAATATTTTATTATTTGACCCTCCACCAGTAATACAATCTCCACCATCAGTAAAGGTATTATTAATTATTTTATTATAATTTGAATTTTTTAATTGAATACTTATATAATTATTTGAATTAAAAGTATTTTTTTCTATTGTTATATTACCTGATTGAACTAATTGAATCCCTACACTTGCATTGCTAATATTTTGATTTTTAATTGTGATATTTTGGCAATTGATTAGAATGGCTTGACCAACATTGGATAATGCTTGTTTATTTGTCTGGTTTTTAATAAAATATACTGGTCTACCATTTACCGTATTTTTACTGTCTACCGTGTTCGAAATCCAATCATACAAATCACATCCAGTAATATAAATGCCGCAAGATTTCAATGTATTATTTAAAATTTTATTAGAATACGAAACACAAACATATATGCCCATTTCACCACTAAATTTGATTAAATTATCTGAAATAATATTACCGTTACAATTCCAATTTAAAAAAATCCCATCATATATGCTCCCAATGATTGTATTATTCGAAATTGTATTTAACCATGAATAACCTAACCAGATACCATAACTATTCCATTTAAAAACATTATTTTTTATAGTATTTACATTTGCATCCCAGATTTCTACACCAATACCATTATGAATAAAAATATTATTCAAAATCTGAGTTCTATATCCCTCATTATTTATTGCCACTCCGTTCCAAATAAATGTGTTATTAATAATATAATTATAATAATTAGTATAAATATCAATCCCATGTGAACAATCACTAATTGTGTTATTTATTATTCGACAACCTGATGTCCAATTTAGAAATATCCCAGTATGCGCACCTTCTAAATAAATTCCAACTATCGTAAAACCACTAACAACAACATTGTTTGCCGAGATATAAATTACAGAGCCATAGGCCATACCTGTTATCGTTGTATTTTCAGAGGAATTAGCAATTAATTTAATTTCTTTTTCTATAATAATATTTTCATGGTACTCCCCCGCCCAGACATAGATCGTATCGCCTGATTGTGCATTATCAATAGCACTTTGAATAGAGGTATAGCTTCCACTACCATTAACATCAACAATTATTGATTTTGCTTTAGCATTTTCTCTTATTATTAAACCTTCAAATCCGAAAATCCCAATTAAACTTATCGTAATCAAGGACAAAACGATACCTATTGAGATAATATAGCTTTTAACCCTACTTGCCTTCACTCGATCACTTAAGTTACAATTGACAACTGTATATATAAAGATTATAAGACAAACATCGAATAAAATCTCGACGTTTGCACTAAAAAATATTTTTATAACTTCAGCATTCTATACCTTCTAATAAAAATAATTGATTCAAATTCAAATGGCATTAATGTTGAGGATCCTATGCGGAAATTATTCGGTATAATATCTATAATTTTGAGCATGTTGATATTATTATTAAATATCACAACTGCCGAAGAGCTCAGCTATGAAGACCGGTTCATCACTTTTACAAATACCAGCAAATTGGACAGAAGTATTACTATTGAACTCCCCAAAGACGCCGAGGTTTCGCATTTCAGCTTCGAGCTTGTTGGACCCATAGAGCCCGGCCCTGTCCAGCCCTGGAACGTCACCCTGGACATCGGCGGCAACGGCACAATAGACTGGGCACTGAAACACGAGTACGGCGCTCTTGGCCACCAAACCGTGTTCAATAATAATAAACGTGAACTTGCCATCGGGTTCGTTCCCGGAAACTACAACACAACCGGCGCCATCTATCTCCCGAACGGCGTTGAGATAACAAAGGCGGAGCTTGATGTGGTATTTCATCAAGAGGACTATATCTCGCCCGTTACCGAGCTGAACCGGCCCGAGTGGCACGCGGAGGCGCCGTACGACTACGACCCGGAGATGTGTATTTACCAGGATAGGCTGTATGTTGCCTACCGCAGCTATAACTGGCATGACTCGAACCAGTCAGATGCGGATATTGTGATCAACTCAACTGCCGACGGCATCAACTGGCAGGATAGAACAATTGAATTGACAAAAGCACCAGATACCGAGGTGCCGTATACCGGCGGCAAGCGCGCCGGTGATTTCTATCCGAGTCTTGCAGTGTTCCTGGACAAACTGTACTGTGCCTGGGGGTCAGCCAGTGATCTACCATTGGGCAGCACGCACGGCACTGACCGTGACATCGTGTGGACGCGCCTCGACGGCAGTACAGGCGCCTGGGAAGAACCGCAAGAGCTAACCGCACCCGATGATAACGCAGCCGAAGATGTGTACTCCGAGAACCCTGGCATGAAAGACGATTACCGCGTGCAGTTGTGCACGTTCGATGACGGCACAACACAGCAGTTGTTCGCAATCTGGACCGCAAATAACACCGGCGATGAGTGGTTCCCCGAGGAGCGTAAGGGCGATATCGTTATCTCAAAGACCACGGACGGCAAAACCTGGAGCGCTGGTCTTGATCTGACCCATGACGACCGCAGGTACGACGAGGACAATCTGCCGCAGCTGGTGGAGTTCGAGATCAATGGAGAAAATGCTTTATTTGCGTTCTGGGTGACCAACAATGATAGAATTACCAACGGCAGTGACTGGGACATTGTATACCGGTACACGCTGGACGGCGAGACGTGGAGCGATAATTTTGACCTGATGGAGGGCTGCGGTGTGGCTGAACCCGTTGACAGCGATACCGCCATCGATGATGACCCCGCATTAATAGTGTATGAAAACAAGCTGTATGTCCTCTGGCGCACATCCAACCCTGACCTGACAGATGGGACCGATATAGATATTGTAATGTCCTATACCGGAAACGGTTTAAACTGGTCGAAGCCCATTGAGCTTACACCTGAGACCGATCTATTGTTCAACAACCGGCCGAAGGCGGCGGTCTACCAGGATAAGCTCGCAGTCATGTGGCGCACGATCACACCCTACGACCAGGGCCAGATCGCACTTCAACTATTTGATTCCGGCTCCAGGATCTGGCAGGAGCCGATGATCGTCTCACCGGCCGGTGAGGGTGGGAACGATTACTCTGTTGACCTGCTTGCATTTCGGGATAAGCTCATGTATGCTTGGGTGACGGAAGATAATATTACCACGCGAGGCGCGGATGCCGATGTGGTGGTGCAGTTCATGGTGCCGCAAAACGGGACCCCCGATATCGAGATAGATTTTGGTGATCGAACGAATAATAATGATGACTGGGGCGCGGGCTTTGACAACATGCCGCCCAATAGAGAGATGCATTATAATTTCACACTTAGTCTGCAGGAGCATCTTTCGGATAAGGATTGGCTGGCTAGAAACACGGTAGAGGACGAGTATGAAAACCAGGTATATTTCATCCCCATAACAGCATACTTTTCATCGCCGGGCAGAGTTACTCTACAGAACGTGAATATAGAATACAACTATTCCATCGGCTCGCCCGATCTCAGCAAGAAGTTGATGGAATTCCTAAGCTCTGCAGACACCGGATCCGGAAAAAACGTTCAGGTAAAGCTGACCTTCGGCTCGAACACGAACGGTAAGTTAATTGTACGTGATCTATTGGTCGTCTATGCCAAGCCGTCTGAGCCCCAGCAGTACCCAGAGCTGGTCTGTGTGGTAGTATTGGCAGTGATCCTGATCGGAATCGGCCTGCTCATAAAATTCTCCGGCAGATCGCCCAGGAAGAAAACCTGACCCTTTCAAACTCTTTGACTTACGATATAAAATCGAAAATTTTAAAATTTTCAATTTCCATTTTGCATTTTTCAACTCCCTGATCATTAAATGATCAGTTATAGTTCTTTTTCCAGCTCGGTTCTGTACCGCAGAAAGATCTCCACGGTCTCACGAAATCGCTCTTCATATGAAGTATTTACAATATGCCCAGACGCTAAAATTGCGGAAACAAGATTTATCTGCTCTTCGCGATCCATACTTTTTCACCTCGATTTCAAGATATATATTATTAAGATAGTTAAGAAAATCATAGTTTATATTTTTTAAGGTAAGAAAATCTTGATTTAAGGATATAAGTAAATATCTTTACAAAAACTGCCGTATTATTTAACGTTTTTCAGTAGAGGCTATCATTGTTCGGTTCTTCTTTTACACTATTTAGAAAAATATTTCCCCAAACACTTATTAGTTGTCAGTTGACAGTTTTCAGTATAATGATCTTACAATGGCAACTAGCAACTGAAAACTTTTTTTCACTCCCTAAACTCTTGACTCTTTAGACTCTCGACTCTTGACTCTCGACTCTTGACTCTTTAGACTCTTGACTCTCGACTCTTAATGATTAACCAATAAAATACATTCAAATATTAGAATCGAATTGACTAGTAAATAGAATATCTTTAGTTTTGTAAGTTTGTGGTATAGAATATGGATAATAAAGATTTTAGCGGTCTTTCGTCAGGTACGAAAAAAAAAAATGGGGGCGCTAGGCAGTTCTATATTGGCCCAAAAGGGTTGATATTTTTTCTACTGGCATTATTGGTACTATGTGCGGGGTTTATAGGTTATTTGGAATACGACCGTCTGGTGAAACCTTATTTTGAGATATATTTCTGCTGTATTCCCGCGATGATCATAGCAGTTATATTGTTATTTTTCGGGTTTGCAACAAGGGTTTCAACAATTCATAATTTACGATTTCGTAGTAAAGGCCCACCACCAACAACCGATAGAACTGAACCTTATGCATCTAATGAAAAAGAAATACTTGATAGCTCTGGCCGGCGAAAATATGAGCCCACTACCCTGACCAAGACGGACCTTACTACACAAAAACAAAATCTCGTAAACTTTTTAAAGGATTTGGACGATCAAAACAAAGATGGATTGATAATGGATAGTACATATATCAATTTAAAGAACAAATATAAAAGAGAGCTATCGAGTCTAAATACGCAATTGAAAGATCTTGGGGCGACAAAGGCTAAGAAAATAAAAGTGAAACAGAATAAGTAATTGAAGTTTTGTGTTTTATTATATCAAGCTGTCATATTGCTGTTTTGTAGTCGAGTAGCATTATTGTAGGACTGTGATCGTGATTGTTTATTGCTTGACAGTGGCCGTGCTATGTTATCGATTGGTAGCAGCCATGATGGGTTGTTGATTGACAGATACCTAGCTTTAAAAATAAATTCCAGGAATCAACTCAGCCCGGTATCTGTTCAGTATCAACCCTGCACGGTATCTGCTCAGTATCAACCCTGCATGGTATCTGCTCAGCATCAACCCTGCACGGTATCTGTTCAGCATCAACCCAGCCAGGTATCTGTTCAGCATCAACCCATCACGGTATCTGTTCAGCATAAATTCATCCTGATCATTATCGCATTCCTCATTCCTCCCACACTCTTAAACTCTTGATCTTAATTCAACCTAAAACACATATATCAAAATGAATTTAAGTCAATTCAAGATGAAAACGAATAAGAACTTTATTTTACATCCCAGATCCAGGCAGATAATAATACTTACAATAATCTCGGCGCTGCTGGCCGGATCCTTCTATTACTACAGAACGAATTATCTCTCGCTCACACCACTCCAGGACAATATTTTTCGTGCGGTGCGGATGACATGTGTATATGTTCTTCTGCCCTTTGGCTGGGCAAGAGTTTTTACCGAGCTTAAATCTTACGACTTTGGGATCACCAGAAAAAAATTGGTAACCTCTATCGTTTTTGGTCTTGGCGTGTACTCGATCGCATTGGCCGCGTTCTTATTATCGTTGGGCCATCCCGAGTTCGACCGGCATTTCCGGTGGGGTTTGGGCTATACAATTACAGAATGGTTATTGATAATGGCGCTTGTTTCGTGGATGGCGTTCGTGACCGACCTGTGGACCCGCGGGTTCATTCTCATGTCTTTGGCAAAGTTCCAGTCACCATTATTTGCCATCTGTGCACAGAACATAACATGGCTGGTCGTGCATTTATACGAGATCGCGATCCTGGGGCCGTCAATGGGTATACTGGGTGCCCTGGGGCTTACCATTGGATTGGGCATACTGGGTGATATTGTGGCATTGAAGACTAAAAATATTATCGGCTTGGGTATCGGGCATATCTTTCTTAACCTGGCATTTTTTGGGTATTTACGATTCTTAGGCTAAATTCATATTAATTCTTTTTATGAATGGAAAATTCGATATATGTCTTAAAAATGATATATATGATAAACAAATTAATAGATATATATCCTCAGGATGCAGGAAGATGTTTATAAGCAGGGTCCATCAGAATTTTTTTAGTGCGTACATCGTGTTAATATTAATTTTATCTGGTTTTGTCGGGTGGCTGGGGTATAATGGTGTAATGGACGAGTGCGGGGTTGTGGCTGTGGAGACTATAATAGTGGATTGTAATGGTAACGGGAATTACACCACGATCCAAGCGGCAATTGATAACGCGAGCGTCGGGGATACGATACATGTGTGGAAAGGAAATTATTACGAGAATATAATCATTAACAAAACATTAACATTGATTGGTAATGGAACAGTGTATACCACTATTTATGGAAGCAGTACAGTATCAAATAATATTGTTCGTATTACTGCTGATAATGTGAATTTAACGGATTTTAATATTCGACATACAGGGTTCATTGATCTCACGGGGATATTTCTTGATGGTGTTTTCAATTGTACAATATCAAATAATAAATGCGGCGGAAATAATCATGGAATTTACATAATAGATTCATACTCAAATAATATATTGAGCAATATATTTGATAAAAATAAAGATTATGGTATTTATATGCAAAATTCAACGTACAACAATCTTATTAATAATTCATGCGATGTAAATTATGATCATGGTATATATCTATTTAACTCCTGTAACAATGAAATTTCAAACAATACTTGCAACTTTAATGTCAAACAGGGCATTTATCTGTTTACTTCCAACAATAATATACTAAATAACAACACTTGTAAAATTACGTATTCAAACACTGGCAATGGCATCTATATACAAGATTCAATTAATAATACC
>JAEHCK010000086.1 GCA_020696345.1 Thermoplasmata archaeon
ATCTCATCATTGGAAAACATAGGGTTGACCGGTTCTGTTATATTGATTATTGATAATATATATTTAAAATTATTAGTACTTGGATTTGACACGATCTTGAGATACAGGTACGGGTTTACTTGTGGTATTATCTTGAAAATTGCCGGGTTCGCTTCTGTTGCTACTTGTGTATATGCGATCTTATGTTTTTCGGAATCGTACACTTCCATCCAAGGTCCGGTCCCGGGGCTGCTTGTACCATTCAAACTCAGAATGATCGTCAGTCTATCAGGATCATCGGCTCCAACCAATTTGCCACCAGTATAATTGTCGGTGCCATTATCGACGTCCAGTCTCCAAAAATCGCAAACATCGAATCCACCACCAACACTGGCGCTAAAGATATGTGTGGTGCCTGACTCATCATATTCAATGATGGATGCCGATGAAAAGTCATCATTTGGTTCGGAATCGGTATTGGTTGGTCGTGGTGATCGATGTGATAAAGACTTGTCAATTTGCGGAATTGTTTGCGCGTACGATCGATCTTGAGTTATTACCACCATACCATACGAAGAAAAAATTAGTATGATAATTAACGCCAACGATAAAAAAGATCTATTATTTTTCACACTCTTATCATAAATTGATCTTAAGATCATGCTTTCACCTTCCAACCATTGATAAAAGATTGACAAGAGGTATATAAATTAGTTTTGGAACACTTATTATCCGATTATATAATGTTATTGGTACAGTTCATGTTGTAATTTGAACTTTAACTTCTTTACTGGTTTTCATATGTGCCCGCCCCTGCCTGGCCGAGTATGATCGAAAAGCCAAATCTTCAACATTATCTCACGACTCCAGACTCTCGACCCTCGACTCTCGACTCTCGACCACTTTGAAATATATTCAATACATTTATTATATGCGAAAATTTATCCATCGTTATGGAAAGGCAGAATCAAGCGTATGTCTATGCTCTGGTTGCTGTATTGTTTTGGGTCACGGTTGCCTCGGCATTCAAAATTACATTGAGATACCTGGATTTTATTGGTTTATTATTCTACTCGTCCGCCACCTCTATGGTGGTCCTTTTTCTGATACTATTGGTGCAGAATAAACTAACGTTAATTAAAAAATATTCCAGAAAGGAATTTTTATCCTCCGCAGCTCTTGGGTTTCTTAACCCGTTCTTTTACTATGTAATTCTTTTTAAAGCCTACGAATTACTGCTAGCCCAAGAGGCCCAGCCGCTGAATCAGACATGGGCGGTGGTATTACCAATTTTATCTATAATTATTTTAAAACAACGCATAAGGTTTTTTAGCATCGTGGCAATCCTGATCAGCTTCATCGGCGTCCTGATAATCTCCACCCAGGGTGATCTATTAGGGTTCAACTTCACAAATCCGTTTGGTGTATTCCTTGCACTGTTCAGCGCGTTGATCTGGGCTTTGTTCTGGATCTATAATATTAAGGATGAACGCGACGTGGTCGCTAAACTATTTCTCAATTTTACATTCGGCTTCATATATATTTTGATAGCCTTCACATTATTCTCGCTGGTACTTGCCCCGGGTGACCTTCGCGGCATGAAATTACCCGCGTTTAACGGCTTGGTAGGCGCCATATATATTGGTCTTTTTGAAATGGGTATAACCTTTGTTCTCTGGTTAAAGGCATTACAGTTATCCAAAACTACTGCTCAGGTCAGTAATTTCATATTTCTCGTACCGTTCTTATCGTTAATAGTAATACATTTCAGTGTAGGCGAAAATATCTATCCATCAACAATAATAGGGCTGAGTTTCATTATCGGAGGAATAATAATACAACGGTATATTAACCTCAACATGTCAAAAAAATCAAAAAAGATGGCGAAAAAATAAATCTTTAAATATTCAAAGTGCATATATCTCAGTTAGTGAGAATTATGCCCCAAACAAAGCAACCCCCCACAAAACGGAATCAACAAAAGCAGGTCTCGTCGATCAAATGGAATCAGTATAAAATAGGTGAGACCCAAGCACAGATAATGAAAGAGTTGAACCAGCTTGTCGCGAAAAAGGAATACAGGCGAAATGTTGGTTTGGAGGTAGGTGTATTTCGTGAGTTTAAGGGTAATACACATTGGAATCTTTATCTAACCATTCAATTAGCGGAAATAATTTCGAAGCGTATGCACAATGACCTGAAAACTCTATTCCTTCAACTCACTCAGGGCATTAATTACTCGAATACTTTCCTAAATAATATCTTACAACAATTGAAAAATACAGAATACAATATCAACAACGCCACTACAATTTCCAGTAATAACACGATAAAATCTATCCGGGCCCAGATCTCCAAATTAAACAGCCTCTCGGAGCAGATCACCAAGGTAGGAAAAGATTTTAATTCTAAAACTCGCGCGGTTAATGAGGAATTGAATAATGTTTCAGAATCTTTGAAAACCGCCCTCTCAGAAGGAGTTCAGGTAATTTTAACGGAATTAGGCACCCGTGCCGATTCCGAGCAAGCGATCATAACCAGCGAGATCTTGGGTTTAAAGGACTTTACAAACGAGAAACTCAACGAACTAATTGAACAGTCCACTACTTCCAGTGAGAATAATGTGAATGCAATTCAAGATATATCCACCCAGTTTTCTGATAAGATATCTAAGCTTGGAACAGAAGTGAAGTCACTAGAAAAACACATGACAACGCTACATGAGGCGACCAATAATGTGCTGGATGACCAACAGGGTGCAATAATAGTTGAGTTTCAGGAAGGCTTAGGCGGAGTAATTAAACAGAACCTGGATACCCACAATAAAATAATAGAGAGTGAGACGAACTCGGCTAACAGTGTTATGACGCGAATAGATGAGAATGCAGAAAACCTCACATCACTCTTTGATGCTACTAATGAACATATCGAAAAAATTCACGAGAACATCAATATTAGTTTGAAAAACATGGAAGATGAATATAATAACGAATTAAAAACAGAGATTACCGATGTGAGGAGTATCTTAAGCATTATTCGCAGTGATATAGAACTTATGAAAAGTGTATTAACCAAACTGGATAGTAAGAGTTAGTTATTTATTAGATAGTTCATGCAAACCAGATCAGTAACCGATTGACAGTGGCTGTGCTAAGTTATTGATTGACAGAAGCCGGTTTCTATTCAACATCAACACAACCTGGTTTCTGTTTAGCATCAACTAATCCTGGTTTCTGTTCAACATCAACTCAACCTGGCTTCTGTTCAGCATAAAATGGACACTGCTACTGTTCAAAATCAATTCATTTACGCAACAATTCTTATCACGCGACTTCCATGCCTGATGATGCCTCGCGCTTGTTCTTTTTCTGGACATTGATCTGTGGTAGCGGGAATGGCGGTGGCAGTTTAATATCACGCGAGATCAACACGGCTTCTGGCACGCAAATACGCATGATAGCAGTGTGTATCTCCCCCGCTATCTCATTTGGCATGTTAGAGCTGGAACCCCATTGTTGAGCCAAAGCAGATGCGTTACCCTCGAAAATGATCGTGCCTTCGATCTTGATCATTCCTACTCCACCATAATTCGCAGTATACCTAAAATCTATACTGGCTTCGGAATCGTTTATCTCGGAGATCA
Source organism: Thermoplasmata archaeon (assembly GCA_020696345.1). Taxonomy (GTDB): domain Archaea; phylum Thermoplasmatota; class Penumbrarchaeia; order JAEHCK01; family JAEHCK01; genus JAEHCK01. Next base: position 3,623 of record JAEHCK010000086.1, read on the forward strand.
GGGTGACTGAACTGTTATTGTCGATTCGTACATTGCGTATTTTTTCGTTCAGTTTGCTGAATCGACGACCCTCTATACTGGTTAAATTTACAGATTTAATTGTCATATACAATTCCTCTTTTACTAATAATAAATTAACAACTCTCAAATATTTATTGCGGTGAAAAATATGTAGTCATGGTTTTTAACAAATCCTCACTGCTAAGGCCATCCATAATCGTTGCACTGCCAGCTAAGTTGAGTCCACCACCATCAAATAGTTTTGCAAGTTCTAGCATTCCTTGGTCTGTATGTGTTCGAAATTCTAATTTTGTATATCTCTTATTTTTATATTTATTGTTTCTATCTTTTCCAATTCTGAAATATTTATGGATCATAATCGCCATCACGTCAAACGGCGCTTCTGAGTGCTCTTTCAAATGATTACAAATAGAGTAAATTGGCGCTGCATTCTCGAACTCTAAAATCCCTATCTTATGTTTGTTAATTGAATGAGATTGTACATTGTCATCGGCGTATTTATTTAGCTCTTCTTGCCATTTATTATATTCTTCGATCAGGGGATCATATGATTCGTTATTGATACTATTAATATCCTTGGCTAATTCCTGGGCAAATTCACACAATTCCGTTTTCAATTTAAAACCTGAATATTTTAATGTAATGGCGCCGATTATTTCTCTAATACGCTTTGCATTTTCTGATTTCACATTATTAGAATCGATTTCGTCGGCAATCTTGCTAAACTCATTATCTAATTTAAAATAATTACAAATGACAGATGTTGCGCTGCTTGCCATGGGGTCCAGTACCAATTCGATATTTTCTATCTCGGAATCGTATTGCTCTGATAGGTCCATCTCATGGTGGTCGAACCATTTCATACTATCGTATATTGTGGATGCGAGCAAAGTATCCCGATGAACAGATAAGTCGCAGATATAGAGTTGGCCGATCGAAAAATCCTCCAGGTCAATTTTATTCAGATCAGGTATTGACTTTGTAAGTGTGCTGAACACTTTCGTAGGAGATGTGAAAAAAACGCGTACCATATTATCTAGGTTACTATCAGTATCCTCCTGTTGCTTGGAAAGCAGCATTTTATAAATGGCCGCCGCACATAAAACCCCATCCACATCCAGATGATTAATTAACGTTATTGTCTCCTTGGTGGGTAGAAAATCAATAATTTCTTTTTTTTCCTCCTCGATATGAGTATCATCATCTGGTTTGGTTACATCTGGTTCGGTTTCTGCAGCCTTCGGCTCTTCTTTTTCCTTTTCTTGTTCTGCTGGATCTTGTACGGTTTTTGGCTCGGGCTCAGGTGTAGGTTCAGTTGTAGGTTCAGGTTTAGGTTCTGGTTTGCCTTTTTTAACTTTTTTTGCAGTTTCCTTCTTTTTTTTCGCGCGGGGTATTCTTTCAAACCTCCTTAAATATTTAAATTTAGTTCAAATTCTGAATTGATATATAGAAACCAAAGTTAGATAAATAGATTTCTATATAAAATATTTTACCTAACAAATCTATGAATTAGGTTATTTTACCTCAAATGAAACATTTATTATTGATTTAGGTGGATAATGAATTAAAGTGTGAGATGAGAAGAAATTGTGAATTATGAGGTGAGAGGTGTGAGGAGAAAGGAAAGAGGGAGGTGGGAAGAGGGGGTTCATAAGGGTAAATGGGATAGCCCTCTAACCTCAAGGTTGCGAAGCAACCGTACTCATACCTCAAACCTTACTGACCATCAAAAAATCGAAATTTTTCCCACTTTCCTTAAGATATGATATCTCGTTTACTCTTATTCCTCAAGCGAACGAATGAAATTCGTGAGCGTACTCTAACCTCATACCTAAATAAGCAATAAAAAAGTAGAACCTCACTCTTTATGCCCCAGCATGATATCGATAAAATCCTGCAGGTGCTTTGCCAAAAGCTCGTTATCGGTATACCCGCACGCGGAAAGGTCTGGTGCGGCGATCAACGCCTGCTCGTAATCTGCGATCACATCTGTGGCCAGCAACCCGTCACGGTGTGCCACCTTCGCATAATCCGGGCGGCCCTGGGTCGGACTGGTCACGATTGTAATGGAAACACCACGCGAAAGCGCGCTCTGGAATTTCTTATGCAGTTTATCACGGATACTGCTGAATGCCGGTGTGCATATCATGAACGATCTCGTTGACTTGTCCAGCAGTTCACCGATCTTCTCGATCACCTTTTCCTTACCCGCTATCGTATATATCAACTGGGGCAGGCCGCGGTCATATACTATCTCGTGTAGTAGTGAAAGCTTTTCAAAGGTCTCCTCCAGGTCTGCCTTGAACCGCTCATAAACATTCTTCGGCGGCTCGGGCTTGAATATTTTGGGCCTGCCCTGAGTTCCGATAGCGAACCTCTTAGCCTCCAATGACTGTAGAACCTTGTACGATGATGTGCGCGGTATCTGGGCCGTAGTGGCGACCACATCTGCATTACCGTACCCGTGTGCGATCAGGGCAATATATGCACGTGCCTCGTACTGTGATAGTCCCAGCACTGCTAATTTATCTGCCAATAATCTGAACTCGGTGTAGAGTTCTTCTTTTGATTTGGGAATGGCTATTGTTGTCATATTATCACATTATTTATTATGTTATTGTGCTGAATATGGGATTCGGGATTCGCACGCTACAACGAGTTTTTGATAATAACTGCTTGAGGGATTTGGGTTTTTACAATAATATGACAACCCGCCTCCCGCATTCCAAATCCCTATACGATTCATAGCATACTCCATCTTGAACACTTCAAACTAATATGTAGTAGTAACTGCTACAAAAGATTTAAGCTCTCCTATAATATTACCTATCTGTTGAATAAAATAAATGATCATTTACCAAAACAGGGGCTATTGAATATTATTGAAGATATTTCATTTCTAATTATTGAATAAAAGGTTAGGGCGAATTTTATGGCTGTTACAAGATCAAGAAGCGAGCTTAAGACCGGGCTGCCGAAAGAGACACAATCATTATGCCCAGAGTGTAAGAAGGTCATCACTGCAAGAGTGTTCGAAGAGAATGGGAATGTGATGATGGAAAAGGAGTGTAATGAGCACGGCAAGTTCAAGGATAGATACTGGTCCGATGCGAAATACTACCTATGGGCCGAAAAATACGCCTATGACGGCGACGGCATAACCAATCCAAGAACCCAATCCACGACCGACTGCCCGGGTAACTGTGGTTTATGCAACGAGCATAAGAGCCATACCGTGCTTGCCAACCTGGACCTGACCAACCGCTGTAACCTGCAGTGCCCGGTATGTTTTGCAAATGCCAATGCTTCAGGTTATGTTTATGAACCCAGCTATGATGAGATCGTCAAGATGATGGAGAACCTGCGCGCGAACCGCCCCGTTACCACGCCCGCCATACAATTCTCCGGCGGTGAGCCCACCATCTATCCCCGGTTCTTTGATGTGGTCAGCAAGGCGCGCGAGCTGGGGTTTGCACAGGTGCAGGTGGCTACAAACGGCATTAAACTCGCAAACATCCCAAACTATGCACAGAAAATGAAAGATGCAGGGGTACAGACCGTATATCTCCAGTTCGACGGGCTTAAGGAGCAGAACTACATAGACGCACGGGGCAAACCGTTGTTGAAGACCAAGCTCAAGGCCATCGAGAATTTGAGGAATACCAAGGGTAAACCACTATCCACCGTGCTCGTGCCAACGATCATTAACGGTGTCAACGACGACCAGTGTGGTGAGATCCTCAAGTTCGCCATCGAGAACCGCGATGTGATCAGGTGTGTGAACTTCCAACCAGTATCATTTACCGGCAGGATATCACTCGAGGAGCTGGAGGCGCAGAGGTTCACCATCGCGGACCTGGCGGACCGCCTGGAGGAACAGACCGATTTCGTTACGAAATACGATTTTTACCCGGTTCCGTTCGTTGCGCCAATATCATACATGGCTTCGGTGGTCTCTGGTAAACACAAGGTCGCATTCACGTCACACCCGCACTGCGGTGTGGCCACATTCCTGTACATTGATGAAGACGGGAAAGTTACACCGATAAACAGGTTCGTTGATGTGGATGGGCTGTTGGGCAAGATGAACGAACTTGGTGACCGTGCATCCGGTTTCCTGGCACAGGTGTTGTTGAAAGTAGGAAAGAAAGTTAAATCTGAAGAGAGCAAGAAAAAGACGGTCTTGAAAAGCTTTCAGAAACACTTTGGCCAGTTCATCGACCATGATAAGATACCCGAAGGACTTAACCTGGATGAGATCATTACCGGGCTGATCGCCACTGGAGAGCGTGACCCGTTATCGGACTTCACATGGAAATTGATGATGGTGGGCGGCATGCATTTTCAAGATGCCTATAACTATGACATCGAACGTGTGAAGCGATGTGTGATACATTACGCTGTCCCCGATGGAAGGATCATACCATTCTGTGCGTACAACGGCGGGCCAACATATCGTGATGAGATCGAAAAAAAGTATAGTGTACCTTTGGATGAATGGAAGAGAACGCATAAAAGTAAAAGCGTATAAAAGGGTATAGGTTTTGTCGATCGGTTTCGCGACTCGTATCGTCCAACGGTTTACGGTTTCGGCTTTTTACCGTTAGACGTTTGACGAGAGCCGATACTAGCCTCGACACCGATACCGTTTTACGAAACCATTAGAATATATTAATTATCTATTAATTGTCCAAAAAATCGGAAATGAGGTATAAATAATATATAAACAACATTGGAGCAGTGTATTATATGGAGATCGAGCGTAGTATGTGTATGTGGTGCGGTGCATGTGTAGGCACATGCAATAGGAATGCCGTGACATTGTATGAAACTCGAATAGAGTTTGAAGATAATTGCAACGACTGTGGCGTGTGTATCAAAGTCTGCCCGGTGGGTGCATTATCATTATCCGAGTAGTTTAAGGTAAAGGGTTCGGTGTATTATGATGAACGATCTGAACTATGATGTAGTGGTTGTAGGTGCGGGACCTGCGGGCAGTGTAACTGCGAAATATGCGGTCAAGAACGGTGCAAGTGTCATCATGCTCGAGAAACGCCAGGAGATAGGCTCACCCGTACGCTGCGGTGAGGGTCTCTCGTTGGAAGGAAGACTGGATGAGATCGATATCAAGATCGACCGGCGTGCGATCGTACGACAGATCGATGGTGCGCGGCTTTTCTCGCCAAAGGGCTATGTATTGAAGGTTGGCAAGGAGATGGCGGGGAATGAATGCGGTGCAAACATAGACCGCGATGTTTTCGATAAAGGTCTTGCCGAGGATGCTGGTGATGCCGGTGTTGATATAATGGTCAAGACCATGGCCACCGACCTGATACGTAGGAACGGTAAGATCGCAGGTGTTACGGTAAAGCACATGGGCGAGACGTTCAACATAAATGCCAAGGTGGTCGTTGCCGCGGACGGTTTCGAGTCCAAGATCGGGCGCATGGCGGGGATCAAGACCGCCTTGAAACCAACAGATATCAATACTTGTTTCCAATATTTCATGGTGGGCGTCGAGGAACGGCCGGCCTATAACGATTTCTATATCGGCAGCATAGCGCCGGGTGGATATGTCTGGGTATTTCCTAAACAGGGTGATTGCGCCAATGTCGGCATCGGCGTGAACCTGGCAAGCCTGAACAAGATCGACGATGTTGGTATGGCGAAAAAGTATCTGGATAAATTCATCGCAAACCACCCCGAGTTGAACTGCGGTAAACCCATTAAGGAGATAGCCGGTGCGATCTCGTGCAGTTTACCGTTGGACCAGACCGTGGATGATAATATATTATTGGTTGGCGATGCCGCACGATTCATCGACCCGCTCACAGGCGGCGGTATAGTGAACGGTATTTTGGCGGGCAAGATCGCCGGTGAGGTGCTGAGTGAGGCCGTGCAGAAGAACGATCTCTCCAAGAACTTTTTGATGAAATACGACAAGGGCTGGCGTCAGGAGTTCGAGAGCAAAATGCTGCGCAACTGGTTCGCAAAAGAGAAACTGATCACACTCAAAGACGAGGTCTTTGATAATGTCCTGGAAGCGCTGCAGGGTATGGATATCGAGCATGTAACGACCTTGAACATACTAAGAGCTGTACAGTCGAAGTACCCTGACTTGGTTGCTGAGTTTGAAGATATGCTATGATGGCTATCTATTATTCGTTTTTAAAATCATCATTAGCGATGGATTAAATAACCAATCACCAAATTACAATCACCAAATAAGCACCAAATTCCAAAGCTCCAATGACCGAAACAGGATCTATTAAGATTTATTCATTTACAATCTTTTGAAAATCTTTATTATCCCAATGTAGTATTTTTTCATTATCCATTTTTTTTATGGTATTTGATTTGAACCCGCCTTTGGATACTATCAGATAATTCTTTTTATAATTCTCATATCCTTCCAATAGCTCTACTTTTGAAAAAAGCCTTTCTATTACATCAAATCCTATCTTTATGTTTCGCCATTTAACTTCACCGATAAGCATTCTTTTATTTCTATCATCTATCCCGATGATATCGATCTCTTCACCTTTGTACCACCATGAACCTATTCTATAAGCTGGAAATTTTTTCCTTAAAGATTGTTTTACAATATCTTCAAATAAATGGCCCATATAATTATTGATTTCATTCTTAATAATATCGCTAAGTCCTTCCACATCGTTAGATTCAATAAAGGATCGATTTGGATAAATAAACCGATAATAGAATCTAAGAAAATTGTCTTTCAACAAATATATGCCTTGTCTGGACTTCAATGGGTTTTGAGTGATTGGCACCCTTCTTTCCACATATTCCGTATCAATAAGATTATGAAGATAAGGTGTAATATCGCCAGTTAGTCCCACCGCATTTTTTATTTCGCCCATAGTTACTTTTCCTGAAGATATTGCTCTAATGATCATTAAATATGTAGCCGAAGATGGAAATTCGGTTTTTATCATAATATCCGGTTCATAATTCAATAGTGTGTTTGGTAATAGAAGTTCATTTGCAATGGCTGTATAAAGATCTTTATATTTTCCAATGATATCAAGATATAACGGCACACCGCCAACAATACCATATCCAAGAATCGTTTCTTCGAAATTTTTATATTTTAAAAAGCTCAAAGCTTCTTGAAATGAAAGATGACCCAATTTTATCTGTCCGGTTCTTCTTCCATAAAGTGCTGACTTCATACCCAATACCGAGGTTAACATCATAGAAATGGATGAGCCACATAGTATGAGCTTGCATTGACTTCCGGAAAGATACAGATCAATGATCCTTTGGAAGATCGAAGGAATTCTTTTATCTGATGAAATAAGATATGGAAATTCATCAATTATTAAGATTATATTTTTATTCTCCAAATAAGAAAATATCTTCTCCCAGTCATTTTGTAAACTAAGTAATGTCTTATCTTTTATGGCTTGATTCGCAGTCTCTTTAAATCCCCGGGCATTCTCCTCCGAAGTTCCTTCAAGTGCAAGATAATATATATGTTCACGATCTTTTACACTTTCTAATATGAGAGAAGTTTTCCCGATCCTTCTTCTTCCATAAATTGGGATGAATTCGAATGTATTCTTATCATATATCTCATTTAAGAATTTGAGATAATTTTTTCTACCGAAGAACTTCCTAATCATAATTAGCCTAATTACTATTAGGATATATTAAGTTTTTGCACATATAATATGTCAAAAAAATAATGAATTTAAGCACCAAGTACCGAAACTCCAACTTTGGAATAGTCGAAGAGTTTTCCAGAGCTTGTTAATTTGACTTGTCAAATTAGCCTAGTGGCCGAAACCCCCCCACCCTCTTGAGTTGATTTATGCGCACAAGCAACGAATAATTCAACGAGCTGGGTAGTATTCTAAGAATTTAAATATAAAATAATAATTGTTATAATTATTCTATTACTATCACCAACCATATTTATTATGTTAAAAGGAGATGTGTGGGTTTAATGAAAAAAATTGTTAATAAATGGTCTTCTGCAAAAGGATATTCATTTCGCAATATGTATTTTATTTTTTCAATTATTATGTTAATACTTTCAATCATTTTTATTCTTGGTCCATTATACATTACTGATCCATTCGATTCATTAATGATATTTGGCATGGGTATTGGGATGTTAATTGGAATGTTAATAATTTTTTATTTAGCCTTTAGAGATATTAATAGGCAAATTGATTGGATATTTAGAGAATATTTAACTGAATTTGATTTAAGTAAAGAAAAAAACAAAGAGTTCATTTTAGATATTATTAGAAATATTTGTAAAACAAATAATTTGAAAATTGAAGATGCCTCATATAAAGGTAGATTCCCGATAGAATTAATAAAGTCATTTATCATTGATAATAAGATTCAGATTGATATTTGTATGAAAAATATGCAAGAAGCAACACTTAATCCCTTAAAATCAAAATATAAATACTGGATAGTAATATTCTTAGGACCTTTAAATAAAAAAAATAAATCATTATCAAAGATTATTAAAAAAGAATTAGATAAGATTTTCAAAAGAAAAAGTAAACAAAAAGAAATATGATTATAATGATGATTAATTAATACTTAGTTGTTAAATTATGCCTACCCCTCGTCAGCCTGCGGTGGACAATGGGGGGTCTGGATGTCGGCGTGAGCCAGCGTCCGGCTCACTACTTGGTGGTCAATCCTGCGGATTGCCCACTCGCAAAGATTAATTGATGATGAATTATGCGACCGATTTCTCATAAGAAATCGGCTGTGTCGACTAATCGCCACCAATACTTCGTATTCCCCCACCCTCCGTGCCTGTGCTGGCAAACTCGTCCCCCTTTGCACTGCTCAACACGGATTGGTTCAGGAAATTTCTTCAATAACATAACATTTTGTTTTTGTACCTTCTTTTTCCATCCTAATAATTCTTGCATTTTTCATTAACTGAATATGATAATTTATTGTTTGTTGTGCGATATCTAATTGTGATGAAATTTCTTTTTGAGTTATTCCTAAATTTTGTTTTATCATTTTATAAATATCTTTTTGTAAATCTGATAGCTCAAAAATATCTTCGGTAAACTTTATCATAGCGGGATAAAATCGTTTATACATACCATCACGTTCTGATTTAATTACTCCATCTCGTTCCAGAATTTTAAGATAATATGCCAACGCCCCATTATTCAATTGTAAAACTCTTTTTATTGAATTATAACTCTCCCCAGGATTACCCAAAATGCACCCCATTACTAAACCTTTTTTATAACCATAATTTTTATCAAATTTCTTCTTTCTCTTTTTACTGTACAAAGGGATAATAGCTCCCAAAAAACCATACTTACCAATTTCCGTTCCAGCAATAAAAATTGAAGTAATTATTACTATAACAATACTTAGACCAATTGTTGAATAAAATATTAACGATTGAGATTGATTATTTTTTGTAACACTTGGTGTCGGATCAATTGGATTGACCCCTCCATTATTTGAAGAATTATTTTTATTTTTTACTAATAATGCATCATATAAATAAGACCAATTACTAAATAATTTATCTGAATCGTAAAATCTTACTCTAAAATCATATAGTCCCAAAATTGCATTTTCTGATGGTGTAAAATTCACCTTCCATTGCGATTTGTTATAGATTGGAGTAGAAAAAAATGTTGTATTCCATATTTGCTCATCTGGATCTATATATTCAAAAAAGGGTAATAACAGTTGTTCTTCATCTTCTTTATCAAATCCATTAGAATATAGATAAATAGTTTCGGTTTTAAATATTTCAGATTTTGATAATGTGAAATCTAACACTAATGGATTGTTATTATTCATTATTAATAATGTATCATTTAAATAAAACCAGAGACTAAATAACTTATCAGAATCGGAAAATCTAACTCTAAAATCATATAATCCTAAGATTGCATTTTTAGTAGGTGTAAAATTAACTTCCCAATGTGAATTATTATATAATGGGGTAGAAATATATGTTTTGTTCCATACGTGCTCATTTGGATCTCTATATTCAAAAAATGGTAGTAACATGGATTCTTTATCTTCTTTATCAAATCCATTTAAATAAAGATAAATAGTTTCGGCTCTAAATATCTCAGATTCAGATAATGTAAAATTCATTACTGACGGATTATTCCATTTAGAATTTATATTTAATTTGCATACAAATATATCTTGATCACCATTTTGTGTTTTATCAAATGCATTTGAAGATATTGGAAAATCTTTTGAATATGTCAATCCAGTAATATACACATCATTATTAGAATCAAGCGCCATATTACTAGATGCATCAATATCAGATCCTCCAATAAAAGTTGAATACAGAAGTTTTGTTCCTAATGGATTCAATTCTAACACAAAAGCATCTGCTGAACCATTGAATAGAATATCATCAGCATCAGCAGTAACTGGAAAATCTTCTGAATGAGCTGTACCTGAAATAAAAATATTGTCATTTGGACCAAGTGCAATATCAGGAGAATTATCCCTATTATCATCTCCAATAAACGTCGAAAAAAGTAGAGATGAACCATTTTGGTTCAATTTTAAAACAAAGATATCATCGGCCCCATTATATGTATTATCATATACTCCATTTGTAATTGGAAAATCTGAAGAATATGTGGTACCACAAACACACAAATTTCCATTAGAATCGAATGCTAAACCTCTACCACGATCTGAATCATTTCCTCCTAAAAATGTTGAATAAAGAAGTTTTGAACCATTTGGGTTTAATTTGAAAATAAAAGCATCTATTATCCCATTAAATGTTTCGTCATATGAATTTTTTGTAATAGGAAAATTGTTGGATTCGGTTGTTCCACTAACATAAGAATTCCCTATTCTGTCAATTATAATTTCCCAACCATGATCTGCCTTGGAACCACCAATTACCGTTGAATAAATAATTGACGAACCCTGTAAATTTAATTTTAATACAAACACATCATATTCTTTATAATCTAAAATTGAAATTTCATTAATTGTGTTTGGGAATTCAATTGATTCTGTTAATCCAGTTATATATGCTTGACCATAAGTATCAATTGTGATTCCCATCCCAGTTTCATTTTGACTTCCACCAATAAATGTTGAATAAATAAGTAAAGATCCCATCGAATTTATTTTTAATACATAAACATCTTCGTAACCATTATATGTAGAATCAAACGCATTTATAGTAACTGGAAAATTTGCAGAATTTGTTGCACCAGTTATATATATGTTATTATTAGAATCGATTACAATATCTTTACTATTCTCATGATTACTACCTCCAATATATGTAGAATATTCCAGTGATGATCCATTTGAGTTTAACTTAAAAACAAATATATCTCCCCCCACATTTTTGTTTTTAATCACTCCAGTAGTATTAGGAAAGTCATTCGATCCTGTTGGACCAGAGACATAAGTGTTTGCATTTGAATCAATAGCGAAACCCCAATCATATTCATAACCACTACCACCCACAAAAGTTGAATAAATTAATGGATCAATAATCAAGTCTCTTGTACTATCATATTCGCTGATAAGATTAAATCCGTATGTCATTAGTCCTTTTAATTTAAAATTACCTTTTATAATATTTTCTCCTATACCATTATTTTGATATATTAAAAGATTTGAATCAATAAAATCACCCAATTGTGTTTTTAGAATTATATTGTTATTAGAATCAATTAATAATTTTTCCGCACCTTCATACCTTAAATTTATATCATTTACTTCTCCATCTCGGTGAATGATGAAATCATATTTTAATCCTTTATCAGTGGAAAAATACTTTAGATCAATATTATCATAAATATTTTCATAGATAATTTCTTGATAATTTACAATCTTAGTGTGCCATTTTGTTGAATCATTTCCATAGAAAAAATTACTTTGATGTGGTAAAATTTTTTGGCCTTTGGGGAAAACTTTATTAGCACCATCAAAGTTTAATTTCAAAACAATGCATTCCCTAACTTTTGATTCTTGAATTTTTGTTTCATAATCTTTATTGCGAAAATTTAAATCATCTTTATAGAATTTTATTTCTTTTATATTGCTATCAAAGATTTGAAAAACAACCGCATTATCTAAAAACCATACACCTTTATTTTGAGAATAAAATCTTACTGAGTCATTATTAATCTGCCCCTTATTTTCAATAAAAAATCCATCTATTTTACCAAAGAAATTGTTTCTTTCATTTAAATGGTCCTTCGAATAGTTATTAGAATTATCATTTGATTTTTGAATAGAATCATTTGAAATTGATGAAGTGGATAATGATCCATTTAACATAGTTATAATTAAAAAAAATATCAAGATTACAATGATACTTTTTTGTGTTCTTCTATTTATTATATAATCGCCTCATCATTTAAAATCTTAAATAATTAAATATTCAAAATAATTATTAATTATATGATATAAATAATATATTGTACACTTTTGAGTTGAATTTAAAAAGTTTTTGGTTTATGGTTTAATTTTATTCTATCCTAGCTCGTTTTCTCCTTCCCCAAGATTCACACTTCGATTTATTATCGTTGAAAACCGTCTAGCCACACCCTTTCGACTTAAATCATAGTCAAATCTCTACATCCAGTCAAATCCCCCTCAAATTCCCCCCTACAGAGACACCCACTATTCGTTCCTTAATGCGCACAAGCAACGAAGAAAAACTTGCTAGTTAAAAATTTTATAAGTAAGAATATTTTTTGAAGGGTTAATTTTAAAGTTTTATAAATCCTATCTCCATTTGTTATGAATCCTAAATTTGAATCAAATCAGTCTAATAACGGAATTAAACAGAAAATAGTAAATTATATAAAGATTCACCCTGGGGCATCTTTTAAGACGATTCAAGTAATTTTCGACATTAATGATAGTACTCTTCGTTATTATTTAAGAGATTTGGAAAAGAAAGAGAAAATAAAATCAGATCCAAATAAAAGAATTTATTACCCAATTGGACGCAAAAAAGAACGAAACTTAACTGAAAATCAGAAAAAATTAATTTTTAATATTATGAATCATCCCGGTATAACTCAAAAAGAATTAGTTAATAAGACAAAAATTAATCGAATCACAATTAGAAACAACATAAGTGAATTGGTAGAAAAACAATTATTGACTTTAACTAAGGATGGCAAAGAAACACATCATTTTTATATTTATCCAGATGAACTTGAAAAACAAGAGACATTGAAAGTAATAACAAAATTTCTATTAGATAAAATTGATGAAGAAACATATTGGGAATTACGAGAGAAAATCATCAAAGAACATTAAATAGATATATATTCAACTTTCATTTTTCTTTGTATTTTTTCAGTTGAGATTTGATATCTTTGTATGTATCTTCGGTCATCCCTCCTTTTGCATATTTTTTCTCTAATATTTTTGAAAGCTGTTTAGGTGGCAACTGAGGGAAATTATTATTCAGATTCACCTTTCTAATCTTAATTAGCGCGATTAATATTATGATAATTATTATTATAATTATTATTATAATTGAAATTATAAGTAAATAGTTTATAAAACCATTGTCATCATCCTTATCTGGAGGCTCAATTGGTCCTTTTCCAATTTGACCAAGATCCGCCGAGAAATTATGGATACTATGTGTATATTGAGTTATAATATAGTAATTAAACTTCGTTTGTTTTATTGTAAAATTAATTGGTTTACCATCCAATTTAATTGAAATGATTTCAGTTGAATTAATCAGACTTTTAGGTATTGAAATGTTACAAGCACCAATGGTTCCTTTCACCCCGGATAATAAGATATCAAGTTTCTTATTATCTTTATCGAATTCGGCTTCTAAAACGGATGAATTTGTAGACACGAACATTGTATAATTCTCCCATTTAATTGTCATTCCAATCCAATTATTAGGTAAAGTGCTTACTCCTCCAGTATATCCAAACTTCTGAAGAAACTCCAAACCGTCACCTATACCATTACCATCAATATCCCAAGTTACTGGATTAGTTTTAGAAAAAATCACTTCAAATCCATCACCAAGATTGTCACCATCAGTATCACTGTTTTGTGGATTGGAACCATTTAAAAACTCCTGAAGATTTGAAAGACCATCAAAATCAGGATCTTGATTCACATCTGAGCTATTTGTTAAATTCAAGTTATTAGCAAATTCCCAGCCATCAGGTAAGCCATCAGAGTCCGAATCCGGATTGTGCGGGTCACCTCCGTTCTTAAATTCATCAACGTTATCTAAACCGTCATTATCAGGATCAGAAGAAGCATCTTTAGCGTCATTTGGGTTTAAACTATTATTAACTTCCCAACCGTCAGCCATATCATCATTATCAGTATCCCAATTATTTAGATCAGTATTATTTAAGAACTCTTGAAGGTTGTTTAAATTGTCAAGGTCCAGATCCAGACTTGCATCAGATGCATTGAATGGATTAAGATTATGTTCTATTTCCCACCAATCGAGAATTCCATCTAAATCATTGTCAGCAGTATTATTAACTAGAATTGTAACAGTCGCAACGCCAGAGATATTTGAGTAATTCGCGTAGACTAATCCCATACCTGGGTATTTTGCAGTAAAAAGACCGCTTTGGTCAATAATCCCACCACCGCTCACATCCCAATCTGGTAAGAATGATATTTCATTGTTAAGGAGATCATATCCTTTAGCGTTAAATTGTTGTGTATTATTGAGTTCAAGTGTATTAGATGATGGTACTACTTTAATGCTTGTTAATGCTCCTGGTTTTACAAATATACCCCGTGTAGCACTATTGTTTGTCTCATCGAACTCTTGAATCTCGTTATTTTCATCTATCTTTACTGTAATATTTCTCAAACCTGATATTTTAGGTGTCCAATTTAAAGATATCTGGACGTTTCCCGAAGGAATAAATCGATTTGTATATTTTAAGTCATTGTTTGATCTATCATAATAACTTATATTAACATCATTCTCGCCTTTTGCCGCTATTGAAGAATACCTTCCAACCCTACCTGAAGAATCTATTGTACTGGTAGTCCAAGTACCACTACTTGGCTTATACACATATCTTAAGTCATCGTTTGATACATCATAATAACTTATGTGAACACCATTTGCAGTATCTACCGCTATTGAAGGCTCTTGTCCAACATCGCCTTGAGAATCTATTGCAAGGTTAGTCCAGCTACCTCCGCTTAGCTTGTAAGCGTATTTTAAGTCCCCGTTTGAAGAATCATAATAACTTATGTGAACAACATTTGCACTATCTACCGATATCGAAGAATATCTTCCAACATCGCCTTGAGAATCTATCGTATAATTAGTCCAAACGCCGCCACTGGGTTTATAAGCGTATTTTAAATCATTATGCGTATAGTTATGATAACTTATATGAATACCATCATCACCATCTACAACTATTGAAGGATTTATCTCATATGTTGGTGAGGGAGTAATTGAATTAAAAGTCCAGGTACCTCCACTTGGTTTATATGAGTATCTTAAGTTCCCGTTGTTAGAATAACGATAACAGATATAAACCCCATTTTTACTATCAACAGCTATTGAACTATTAGAATTCCACGAGGATGAATTATCTATTGTGCTAGTAGTCCAATCACCGCTACTTGGCTTATATGCATATTTTTGATTAAAGTTTAATCTATCATAATAACTTATGTGAACGCCATTTAGGCCATCTATAGCCATAGAAGTAAATTCACCAACCTGACCTTTGGTATCTATTGTATTATTAGTCCATGTGCCACCACTTGATTTATACGCGTATTTTAGGTCCTGGTTCGAACAATCAAAATAACTTATATGAATGCCATTTTTACTATCTAACGCTATTGAAGAATGGCTTCCGACATAGCCTGTTGAATCCACAATATGATCTGCCCAAGTAGCATTTACAAGTATATCAACAATTTTACTGCCAATTAGAATCCCCTCTTCATAAAAACTTACATTTACATTTGTTGCATCTGCAGTTCCTTTATTCCATGTAGTTGCATTTATTATTATAGGTTCACCAGCAGTAGGTGTTGCGTTTGATATAGTTATGTTTTGCTGCGAAATTGTTAAATCAGGTAATTCTTTGGATGCTCGGGTCATAATAGGTTTTGAACAATAAGTTTGCCCTATGATTAATCCACTCAGCACCATAATCACGACCACAATAATTGATATTCTTTTCATCATCTCACCAATCTATTATTGATTACAACAAAATATTATTTAATTATCAGAATTAATAAAAATAGAAATTACGTAAAAGTATTAAACAATTTTAACACTATTATTTACCCTATCTGGCTATTTTATATTATTTAACATTTTTGACACTTTTAATTATCTTAAGTTGTAAAAGAAGAAATCAACAAAAAGAAACGTGATTAATATTATTAATAAATCAATTATAATTAATAATTGCCGATCCCCTCGTCAGCCTGCGGTGGACAATGGGGGGTCTATTATTTTTTATTGTAATCCAGTGCAGAATTTTTGACAATTTGAATTAGATCTTTTGTG
Source organism: Thermoplasmata archaeon (assembly GCA_020696345.1). Taxonomy (GTDB): domain Archaea; phylum Thermoplasmatota; class Penumbrarchaeia; order JAEHCK01; family JAEHCK01; genus JAEHCK01. The sequence continues at coordinate 20,178 of JAEHCK010000086.1, forward strand.
ATATAAAGTGATGATTTAGAGAACAATGAATCAAGATGTTTGAATAG
>JAEHCK010000216.1 GCA_020696345.1 Thermoplasmata archaeon
TCAACAATGAATCTCGGCTTCTATCAATCAACAATGAATCTCGGCTTCTATCAATCAACAATGAATCAAGGTATCTGTCAATCAACAATGAATCAAGGTATCTGTCAATCAACAATGAATCAAGGTATCTGTCAATCAATAATAGATCAAGGTATCTGTCAATCAACAATGAATCCCGGCATCTGTCAATCAACAATGAATCCCGGCATCTGTCAATCAATACCTCATCACCGATTCATAAAAAGATTTAAGGATAATGAATAAATATCAACATACCTCACTTTCATAATATTGAGAGGAATGATCATGGCCAGAAAAAAGATATCAAATTCAAAAAAGGATCCGCTAACGGTTGAGTTCGAATGCTCGACATTTTTCGCAAATGATACGGTGTCTGACGTGGATGAAGAAACAGAGTATCTTATTAGGCTTGAGGAGGAGCGTCAGGCGCGAAAACTGATCTTTATCGCATCCGAGAGTCTCCAGCCGCGGCCTGTGCGAGAAGTTCTGGCGTCTGTGTTCACGAATATATATTCCGAGGGTTACCCGTCATTGCGGATGAATAAGACCGAGCGGCACATGCTGCTTGACTACGATTACCAACTGGCATATCACCGGCGGTATTGGGATAGGAAATATTACAAAGGTGCGGATTATGCGGATTTTGTAGAGGCGCTTGCGCAGAACCGTGCAACAGAACTGTTTTCCACACCAGAGGTGCCGCCCGAGCAGATATTCGCAAATGTACAGCCGTTATCCGGTGCACCGGCAAATAATGCGATCTATGAAGCATTTTTAGAACCCGGTGACACGGTCATGGGTATGGACCTGACCAGCGGTGGCCATCTCACACACGGTAGTGACTCGAATCGATCTGGCAGACATTATAATATTGTTTCATATACCGTCAATATGCTAACTGGAAATATTGATTACGACCAATTGAAAGAACTTGCGATCAAACATCGGCCGAAAATGATCATAGCCGGTTACAGTGCGTTCCCGTGGAATATAGACTGGAAGAGGTTCCGTGAGGTGGCCGATGCCGCCGGTGGTGCAATACTAATGGCCGATATTGCACACACCGCAGGTTTGGTTGCTGCCGGGCAGTTCAATAACCCCATCGGTTATGCTGATGTGGTGGTTTTCACGACACATAAGACCCTGTGCGGCCCGCGCGGGGCGGTGATACTCACCACTGACGAGGAAAATGCACGGTTGATCGATGAGGCCGTGTTTCCTGGCGAGCAGGGTGGGCCACATGTCAATAATATTGCAGCGAAAGCGGTTTGCTTTAAGCTCGCAATGACCAAGGAATTTTACGAACTACAGAAAAAGACAGTGGATAATGCGAAATATTTCGCAGACTGTATAAAGACTCTTGGTTTGAAGCTGGCATATGGCGGTACGGACTCGCATCTTTTTCTGATCGACCTGAAAACACTGAAGAGCGATACCGGTTTCCCGGTTACAGGCGAGATCGCAACGCGCATTCTTGATCTATGCGGTATTACCTGCAACAAGAACACGATCTCCGGCGATACCAACGCCGCCCATCCAACCGCAATTCGGTTCGGCATGACCTGGGTGACACAGCGGGGGATCAATAAGACAGAGATAAAAAGATTGGCCAATGTTATACATCGTGTGCTGACAAATATCAAGCCATTTCGTTATCTACACACCGTGGATATAGATGGTAAGAACGACGAGATCGGACGCGGTAAGATAGATTTTGAGACCATCGAGTGGGCTTCTCAAGAGGTAGACAAGATCGTTCGAGCGATAAACAGCAGAATACCTGATTTTGGTACTGGTTATCCACATTTCCATAATTTTACATCAGCAGCACTTGCCGGTTCCAGTTCAAGTTTAAGGACCACACCATTGTTCAACGAGCATGAAAGGTTGAACGCCAAGCTCGAATCGCGTCATGGCTGGCATGTGCCAGGGTCATACAGATCCGCAGCGGTTGAGCTCAGGAATGCACATAAGTCTGCCGTTGTCGTTGATACAGGCGATCTGGGTATACTCGAGCTTACCGGTGATCTTGACCGTGTGCGGCCATTTCTTCACGAGGTATCCACTAATAACATGATAGATATTGCCCCGGGTCAGGCCAGACGTACTATATTGCTGGATAAAAAAGGTAAATTTATTGATGATGTGATGGTGTACCACCTGCAGCTGAAAGAGAACGGGTTGTGTAGGTTCCTGGTGACCACACACCCAGGTAATACCAGATTTGTGCTCAACTGGTTCAGATGCCTGTCTGATGAATATATATTGTTTGACGAAACCAAGGATCTATATGCGAAGGTCCAGGGGCCAGTTATAATCCATGAGCTAACCGATCAGGCAGATGTAGAAGGCGTGCGGGCCCTTACCAGCTTGGATATAATAGGACCAAACGCGTTAAAAGTACCGCAAAAGCTCCCATTGCACATACCCTCATCCTGGTTTGACAGGCTTGCAGATGGATCTATCGTGGAAACTAAAATGGCCGGTATTGATGTGACCATTGCAAGAGTAGATTATTCTAAGAAGCATATCCGATTGAAGATATTCATCCACCCTGATAACGTACTCAAACTATGGTCGAAAATATTGCGTGTTGATGCAGGTGCAGATGCAGGTAAGGGTAAGAGTAAGGGTAAGAGTCTTGGATTGATCCCGGCCGGGGTGTGTGCCATAGATGAGTTACGCAATGCGGCGGGGCTGCCCGATCATTCAAGTAAATATTCGAAATCAAAACCAGATGGCGTACAGCTTTACAAATCCAAATTAAAAGAGTTTTTCATGTTATCAAAGCCGTACTTCATAGGTCAAAAAAGGATCATGGCTAAGATAAAAACAAAACAGAATAAAAAAGAATACACCTACACGCCCGAAAAACTGCCACTACGACGGTCATGCTTGTACGACGAGCATAAGAAGTTGGGTGGTAAGCTGGTGCCCTTCGCCGGTTGGGAGATGCCGGTGCTGTATTCAGGCACGAGCATCCAGGACGAACACATGGCCGTGCGGCAGACTGTGGGGTTGTTCGATGTCTCGCACATGGGTGTATTCGAGTTTCGCGGACCATACGCTACACGGTTCCTGGATCTGTTAACAACCAACTATGTTTCATGGCTATACCCCGGGCAGGCTCATTATTCGTATCTTCTTGATACGGACGGTAAAGTGATCGATGATATATTCCTGTACAGAGTTGGAAAAGATCACTACATGATGATCGTGAATGCGGCAAATGCTGAAGAGGACTGGGCCTGGATATCGGCCGTGCATTCGAAGAAATACGTGATCGACCCCGAGCACCCTGGTGTAGAGGTTGAAGGTGTTGTTGAGATCAGAAACCTGAAAGATGCAGGTTCTGGTAACGACCAGGTGATCGATCTTGCGCTCCAGGGGCCGAATGCGCTTAAGGTATTACAGTCCATGACCGCAGATAAGCAGGTGCAGGGTGCATTGGCACGATTACAGCGCGGCGAGTTCGTGGATGTGACCCTGAAAGGTATTAATGTACGCATTGCGCGTACCGGGTACACTGGTGCAAGGATCGGTTTCGAGATATACTTGCACCCGAAAAACGGGTCGAAGTTCTGGAGATCGTTATTGAAGACCGGGGCCGTATTTGGTATCAAACCCACAGGTCTTGGCGCACGTGACTCTACGCGTACGGAAGCAGGTTTTCCACTGCACGGGCACGAGCTTGCAGGTGAGTATTATATCTCACCCATTGCGGCCGGGTACGGTGCGTTCGTCAAGTTTCATAAACCGTTCTTTATCGGTCGGCGTGCGGCACTCGAACAGGCTCAATATAAAAACCTGGAACTGGTCAGGTTCAAGATGGACGATAAAGGCGTGCGAGTGGTGAAAACTCATGACCCGGTGGCGTCAGATCGCGGTGAGTTCATCGGAAATGTGACCAGCAGTGTCAGCATCGCGGGCTATCAAATGGGGCTGGCGTATGTGAAATGTAGGTATGCAAAGATCGGCACACGGCTGCACATATATCCATTACCACGCAATACTTCGGGCTCGGATATGGCCGGGTCATCATATCGACTCGGTGATAAAACCGTGATACCGGTCAACGCAACGGTCCTGCCGCGGTTCCCGGAAGAGGGCGAGCTAGAAGAGGATTATCAATAATTTATTAATGTTTATGCTTCTTCTCCGAATTTAGGATGATAATTAAGATAATGGCTTGTAGATCATTAATTGTTAATCGTGAATGTGGGAATGAACGAATGAGGGAATGAAAGACTGGGGGAATGGAAGACTGGGGGAATGGAAGACTGGGGAAATGAACGAATGGGAGGATGGAAAGACTGGGGGAATGGGAAGAATGGGAAGAATGGGGGGATGGGAAGAAAGGGTGATTATAGCTGTTATTGAAAATTGAAGAATAGAGATTGAAAAATAAAAAAAAACAATAATGTAATTTCAATTTACATTTTATAATTTTCACTTAACAATTTACAATGCCGTAAGCGCCAATAAAGCTGATTTACCCCATTACCCCATTACCCCAATACCCCA
>JAEHCK010000118.1 GCA_020696345.1 Thermoplasmata archaeon
CCGAGATTCATTGTTGATTGATAGAAGCCGAGATTCATTGTTGATTGATAGAAACCGAGATTCATTGTTGATTGATAGAAGCCGAGATTCATTGTTGATTGATAGAAACCGAGATTCATTGTTGATTGATAGAAGCCGAGATTCATTGTTGATTGATAGAAGCCGGTTTCTATTCAACATCAACTCAGCCTGGCTTCTGTTCAGCATTAATTAAGCCTGGTTTCTGTTCAGCATTAATTAAGCCTGGTTTCTGTTCAACATCAACTCAGCCCGGTTTCTGTTCAGCATCAATTAAGCCTGGATTAATTGTTGATTCACTGACCCCCTGGTTATATATTTATTATGATCTGTTCTAATTAATAAAGTAGTTTGGAGGAGATCATTTGAAATATAACGGTTACAAAGATCTTGAAATTTATCAAATATCATATAAACTAGCCTTGGATATTCATGCTCTTAGTTTGAAGATGCCAAAATTTGAATTATATGAAGAAGGCAGCCAAATTCGAAGAGCATCAAAATCTATTGTGGCGAATATAGTGGAAGGTTTTGGAAGAAGGCGGTATAAAAAAGAATTTATAAGATTCTTAACCTTTGCCCACGCATCTTGTGATGAAACAAAAGTTCATTTAAATTGTATTTTTGATACCGATTACATTCCAAAAGAGATCTTCAATAAATATTGTGTTGAGTATGATAAATTAGGTCAAAAAATACATAATTTCATACTTAATTGAAAAAGATGTATTTCAGGATTAAGCCGGTCTGGCTTCTACTAAGTATTTATTCAACCTGGTTTCTGTTCAACATCAACTCAGCCTGGCTTCTTTTCAACATTAATTAAGCCAGGTTTCTGTTCAACATCAACTCAGCCCGGTTTCTGTTCAGCATCAATTAAGCCTGGTTTCTGTTCAGCATTAATTAAGCCTGGTTTCTGTTCAGCATTAATTAAGCCTGGTTTCTGCTCAGCATCAACCCATCACATTTTTTCGCTTATTTCAATACTTCAACCTTCCCAAAATCTCTCTCCAGTGAAAAACCATCTAGTACATGTAGGTCCTGTAGCGTGAGTTTGTTTGTGACGTACCGGCCCACAAGCTCACCAATGCCAGGCCCGAGCATTAGACCCTGACCGCACATGCCTCCCGCTATGATAAACCCGGATAGCTTCTTGGCCTCACCAACCAACGGCTGGCCGTCCGGTGACATGGGATACAGACCGCGCCAAGTGCGCCGGACATTTATATATTTAAGTCTGGGCAACAAATTTATCATTCTTTTTGCGATCTGTGGTAAGAATTGTGAAGTGCTTCGGATATCAGTACCCAGGATCGGCGGTGATGGTGTGATACAGAATATTATCTGGCCAAGAGCGTTCTGATAAAAATAATAACTTTTCGAGCCTTCTTCCGGACGAATATCTACCACCATCGGGTTGAAGAACGGCTTTACAGGCTCTGTTACAGCCGCCTCATGGCTGTCTGGTTGGACAGGTAAATCGATGTCGACCATTGCGCCGATCTCTCTTATGGACGCTCCAGCGGCGTTTATCACGATATCTGTGCTGTATTCGGCTTTATTGGTTTTCACACCGGAAACCGATTTATTATCACGATCCCTGTTGATCCCCGTCACACTCTCTTTGAACCTAAACTCGACGCCTTGCGCAAGGCAGCGCCGTGCATAGCCGTTGAGCAGTAACAATGGTGACATGTTTCCATCATGAGGTGAAAATATACCGCCCAATAGGCCGTTGTCGTTTATGCCTGGAACCTTTTCTTTCACCGACTCCTTATCGATCCAATCGATATGCAGACCGTACGATTTCTGGAGTGGAAATAGGCTTTTTAATGTTTTTGCATCCTCTTCACGATAGACCACGAACAGATACCCGCCTTCCACCCATTCGATATTATCACCATACAACTGCCGCCATGTCGATACGATCTCCAAACTTCGTAATGCGGTGACGATCTTGGCCCGATCGGAATGCGTCGCACGAACGCCACCGATCGCATGTTTATTCTCTCCCTGACCAACTGACGCGTGTTTATCGATCACCAGAACATGTTCTCCAGCCTCTGCCAGGGCTAATGCAATGGGTACACCCGTGCTTCCCGCACCTATGACAACTGCATCATACTTATTCATTTGTTTCCGGACTCCTTCGATCATTTTTTATGTTTTGATCTATACCGGCAAATATGCCAAAGGGCGCTTCGATGAACAATGGACGTTCCACATTATTTGTGACTTTGTCAATGGATATTCCTTCTTCTTTGAATAACCGCATTATCAGATCACCGCAGGTTTTGCCACCGCAGGCGCCCATACCCGCACGTGTGATCGCCTTCAGCTGGTTCATGTCGTACTGGCCTTTAGATATCCAATACCGGATCTCACCGGCAGTCACGCGCTCGCAGCGGCAGATGATCGCGGAATCTGGGAGTGCATCACTGTAGTATAATTCGGAAGGCTCGGCCACCTCGGGCGCCTGTGATCTGATCCCAGCTGCACGCTCGGCTATATCTTTATGCAGTCTAACCCGGACCAATTGTGTACCTGGATAATCTTTCAGCCTTCTAACTTTTTCAACCGATACGGTATCCAATTCATTACCGGAACTATCGGTGACGATGATCTTCTTACCTTTTTCGATATATTTATCACCCACCTCAAACACCTCGAACGGCAGCGTGACCATTGGAAATTCCCGATCCTTTCGTTTATCGACCAGTGTAACCGCCAGACCAGGACATACTGCCACACAGCGCATGCAGCCCTTACAATCTAGTTCGGGATCAAAAGCAGGCAGACCGGTCAAAGGATTATTTTTGATAAATATCGCCTCCTGCGGGCAAACAGAGGTACACGGGTTACACGCAATCTCCTGGGTGCAGTGGAATATGGGATATATCTTCGAATCACTTATGGCCTTAATAACCGCTTTTCGTTTTACCACCTTTCCGGGCGGACTTTTCAGAATTTCTGCCTTTTTGATCCAGTCCTCGGGAATCGCACCTTTGACGCTGTCGAGTCCGAGCCCATTCAAGATCTTTCGTGCTGCGATCTTGCCGTTGAACATAGCCGAGGACGCTTCTGCGATCTCGTCTGCGTCACCTGCGGCGTAGACATCGAAACCGAATGCCTTTGCCTGCAAAAAAAGCTCGTCAACCGGCGAGAGGCCTACTGCGATCAGAATAGTATCCACCTTGAACGTTCGTTCGGCACCCTTGCCCTTACCCTTACCCTTGATCGGTTTGAAGTTATCGTCGATCTTTCCAATTGTAATGGAATTCACAGTTGCATTTTTATCTGTATTTGTATCTGTATTTGTATTTGTATCCGCATTTGCGCTGAGTACGGTGTGCGATGTGTAGATCGGAACACCTAAACGCCGCAGCTTATCCTCATGTACTTTATAGCCGCCGCACTTGGGCAGCGCCTCAACCAAACCCACAACCTCGATACCGGCCTGGAGTGCATGATATCCGGCGATCAAACCAACATTGCCGCCGCCGACGATAAACAGCCGGGTCGTTGATCTGACAAGGTCGCGGTTAACCAATGTCTGGAATGCACCTGCGCCGTAAACGCCCGGTAAAGTATTTCCAGGGAAAGATAACATTTTCTCACGTGCGCCTGTGGCTATTAATATCTTTTTGGGTTCGATCAATATATATTTACCATCTTTTAGCAAACCAACCTTATTATCTGCGAACATGCCAATTGCAGTGGTATTGACCCAGACCTCAACACTTTTTAATGAGCTGACCTCATCTCTCAGTAACTCCGCGATCTTTATACCGCGTGTACCTGCATAACAATCATCGATCGAGCCAAAGAATTTATGGGTCTGGAGCAGTAATTTTCCCCCAACGCTGGACTTATCATCGATCAACAATATATCTATATTATTCGCACCCAATTCCTTTGCCGCCGATAAACCTGCAGGGCCGCCGCCAATTATCAGCACATCACGCTTCATGGTCTCGATCGAGCGCATTGTCACTTCACGTTCGTGTCCGATCTTGGTCTTGGTCTCGGGTAGCCCAGGCAGACCATCACAGCTTGTAATATCCATACCTGCTTCAAGCGCGGTCATGCAGGCCTTACGTGGTATGCCGTCCACTATTACCATACACTGTGCACATTGCCCATTTGCACAAAATATCCCAAGAGCGGCGCCGTCTTTTGGGTGATGCCCGAAAATATGATGACCGGCTGCGATCAATGCTGAAGAGATCACGTCTCCCTCTTTACCGATCAATTTTTTTCCATCGAAATAGAATTCGATATCTTTTCGTTTTACGATTGGCAGTATAGGATGTGTTATTATCCGCCCGTCCGACATGGTTAGCACCGGGATCAACTAATAATTCCAACAATAGAATGATTGCATAAAAAAGTTATGGGGCTATTAATTATATGAACCTTTAAAAAATTACATCGCAAACGCAAGGATAATGAAAGCGTCTCTCGGTTTCGAAACTCGACGTCAAAATTCAAAATTTTAAGATGTGAATGGATTTTGAGGTCTCGATTGAATCCGAAGGATTCTATCGTGTATCGTTACTCGTCTAACGTTTAACGGTTAAGAGCCGTTAGACGAAACCGATAGCCGATACGAGCATCGATACCGTTTAACGAAAGCGTCTCTCGGTTTCGGTTTCGAAACTCGACGTCAAAATTCAAAATTTTAAGGTATGAATGAATTTTGAGGTCTCGATTGAATCCGAAGGATTCTATTGTGTATCGTAATACGTCTAACGTTAAACGGTAAAGAGCCGTTAGCCGAAACCGTTGAACGATACGAGCATCGATACCGTTTAACGAAAATGACATCAATATATTATTTAAAAAGATATTATTTTTGAATTGTTTCAGTTACCCCCCAGATTAATATTAATGTATTTACAATTCAATATGACATTTATGACTGCATGGGTTCAAAGCTCGACATTAAAATTCAAAGTTTTAAGATATGAATGAATTTTGAGATCTCGATTGAACTCGAAGAGTACTATCGTGTATCGTAATTCATAAGAGGTTTTCATAGATGAAAATAAATGTAAAAAGACCAATAGGAAATTTCGAAGATTTAAACGTATACCAGAATAGTTATCAGGCATCAATAGAAATTATGACAAAAATTATACCAAAACTACCCATTATAGAGAAAAATGATTTGAAAAATCAAATGAGTCGTTCATGTAAAGCGATTCCAAGATTAATTGCCGAAGGATATGCTAAAAAACATCAGAAAAAAGGTTTTCAAAAAAACTAATAGATACTTATGATAAAATATCAAGACAACTTTATAAGTTATCTCAAGCCTGGCATAAATTCAAAAGATCAACGAGTTACGAAACTGTTTAACGAAAACGTCTCACGGTGTCGGTCGCGAAGCTCGACGTCAAAATTCAAAATTTTAAGATGTGAATGAATTTTGAGGTCTCGATTGAATCCGAAGGATTCTATTGTATATCGTAACACGTCTAACGTTACACGGCGAAAACCGTTAGCCGAAACCGTCTGCCGATACGAGCCTCGATACCGTTTAACGAAACAGTCTCTCGGTTACCAAAAACTACACTCTTAAGAGAAAATTCCATTATCAGATGGAATTTTCTCTTTAAAAAAAAGAAAAAAAGAAGGTGGCTGAAAAGCCGCCTTCTATTCAAGGTTTCTCGCTTTATCCATTTACCTTTTTATTCTCCTTTTAGTCTAGGTCCCGATCGTAACCTTGATCGATGCCGTGCCGACCCCGCCGTCGTCGTCCCAGATCGCTATGTTCAGCCAGTAAACGCCGGCGGTTGTGTACGTATGCGTCAATGTTTGATTTACCCAGAACGGCGCAGTGCCCGTAGACGGACTCGGGTACGGGTCGGGTCCGGTTCCATCATTGTAGAACCATGCACTTGTAACCAATGCCGAGCCGTCCCCCCAAGTGTAGTTGAACCTGAGGTCGTCGCTGCCCGGGTCGGTCATTGATGCAATGTATGATAAAGGCACACCGGCCGTACCAGATAGTGGAGTCACAGAGCTGCTCAAGTACGGATCGACGTTCATGATGGTTGCTGAAAACTTGACCTTGTAGCCAAATAACTCGATCGACTTGCCACAAGCAAAATCATCCGTACTGTAGTACATCGTTGGTGTACTGGTTGCACTGGTAACCGGGTCACGGTAATAACCGGTCCAAACCAATGCTGCACCGGATTTTGGATAACAGTTCGGGCCGTAACCAACGATACTCGGATAATACTGTGAACTGTAATAGATGCTAGTGTCGCTCGTAATCATCTCTGGAGAACCAAACCCTGAGCCTTTATTGACCGCAAGATATAGCTTGTACGGTGACGGATAGCCATACCAGGTCACATATACATACCCGCGCTGGTCGGTACCGATAGAGGGACGGTATTGATGGCTTGAACCGTCCGTTATTTCCGTGATACTGCCCCAAGTTGAAGTGATAGCATTCCACATTATGTATTTGATCCTATAAGAAGCGGGATATCCATACCAGGCAATGTGTACATTATCATTAATGTCCGTCACAATACAGGGACTATATTGATAATAGGTCGAAGAACTCGTGATCATGACCTTCGTGCCCCAGACACCTGTGGCGCCATTCATCGTTCTGTATTGTATATTGTAATAATTGCCTGTCGTCGCAGTTCGACCGTACCAGGTTATATGTACATTGTCCTTGCTGTCCGTGGCAATGGACGGGTAGTAATGATACCGCTGGACAGTGTCAGTCGTTATCATTGTAATTGTGTTCCAGCTACCTGACGCGGTACGGTTCCGGTACCAAATGTTATAATATCGATATGTAGCATAATCATAACCATACCATGTGATGTGAACAGTATCCTTCGAATCCACTGCGATGCTGGGATAGTAGTGTTGACAGGTCGTAGTGCTTTTTGCCACCACCATGTAATTACCCCAGGTCTGGCCGCCGTCAGCAGAGTTCGCATACTGTATCCTGTAACCATTGTACCCTGAGCTGGTGTCACGCCCCGACCACGTCACATGCAGTACATCATTGGAGTCGATCGCTATGCTCGGGTATAATTGATATGTATGGGCTGATGTGCTTACCCTGTAACCATTTTGATTTACCGGCGGTGTCCAGGTTTCACCCATGTCATCGGATGTCTTGACATATATATGATATGGTGATACCCTGTCGCGATAGACCATGTATAGATTGCCCTTGCTGTCAAACACTAATTTACGAGCATTGTTGTAAGCTGTTGCCGAGGTGGTGCTGGGGTTTCGAATGTGATGAATCTCACCGTCACCGGTCAGGTCAATGGTCACATTCCAGTATCTCATACTGGCGGCTATATCATCGTCGTATACATACAGACCCATAATGGGCGTCACGTAATCATCGTTGTATGGCAATGATATCCGTATCGTGCCGTGGCTGACATCATCGATCACGGTCACCGCAGACGGCGGAACTGTACCATTTATATCGCCGGCGGTCCAGTTTTCGGAGTTATCCACATCGAGCCAGTAATCCCAGATCTCTGTCGTACCCGAACCCGGGTCGGTAAAATTGATCTCTAGCGGGTAGTATCCATTCTCGCCGCCGGTCAATGGGCTAACCAGCGGTGTATCGATCGTGGGCCACACATTATGTATCGTGAACTCCTGCTCCCAGGCGCCTATGCCAGTATCATCGTCACGGACCATGAGCCGGATCGTGTATTTATCATGTTCGGTCGCGGTCGGGTTGTCGTCACGGTACAGATGCCCCAGCTTGGGTATCCCTTTAAACGGTCCATAATCTGTCAAGTTGAAATCAACTGTAGACATATAATAGACATTATCCCTTGTCCCATTATCTGCTGTGTATACAAGGCATGCGCCTCTCGCTGGGATATCTCGCCATACATTATACAACATGACATTGGGATGCCAAACCTTTGCATAGAGATCGAAGTCATCACCGGTCATATGGATATCGCCGGTCCAGGTATCATCATCACAATCGTACATAGACATAACTATTTGGTATGGTCCGGTCTTGTACCATGCAATATAAACATATCCACGATAGTCAATGGTTATTGATGGGTTATAGTTAGAGGCCGATGTGTTTGTAGATACAACCTCCTCGCTGCTCCAACTGGATGTATTGGAATGCCAGGCAATATATCTGATCTGTGAATGTGGTAGGGTGTCCGAATGCCAGGCAACATGCACATTATTCTTCCGGTCAGCTACCATGCTCGGGAAATAATTGTTAACGGTTGACGAGCTTGTAACCATGACCGTCGAGCCCCATGTACTGGAAATGCTATCGAACTTCTTGTATTGGAGATTGGTGATGGGTACGGTTGGTGTCTGTCCTGTCCAGACTAGATGCACATTATCTTGTTTATCAACTGCAATGGATGGATATTGGTGGAACCTGTTCGAAGTATCAGCCGTGATCATCGTGATCGAGCTCCATACGCCACCAGAGGTACGGGTGATATAATGTATATTATAGAAAGCATCATTGGAATTGCTTCGGCCGAACCAAACAAGGTGCACTTTATCATTTGAATCAACGGCTAAGGCGGGAGCATAGTTTTCGGTTGGTGATGATGTGCCCGTTGTAACCTGCTTGAAGTTACCCCAGGTTGCACCACCGTCGTTCGAGTTCATATAAACTATATTCGAGTACCCGCTGCTGTCACTGCGCCAGGCTACATGCACAACATCATTTGAATCTATTGCGATGCAGGGTTCGAGCTGCTGCCTGAAACCGGACGTCGTATAGAGTAATGTCCAGGTCTCGCCAAGATCGGTCGATTTCGAGATCGAAACCTCTGACGGCGTGCCGTTATCGGTGTACGCGCAGTACATGTTATCATTACTGTCGATCACCAGGTTTCGACCGTTATTATACGCGGTTGCTGCGGGACCGGAATCCTCTTTGGCGATCGATGATATCGAGCCGCCACCACCACCCTTGGTATAATATAAACGGCCGTTCCAGGTTCGTGGGTTAAAGGTAGAACCAAATGGATAATCTTTGCCTACGCCTAGTGTAAGGGTAACATCATCATTCGAATAAACATTGGCACCGTTCGTATAGCTAATGGAAGCGCCAGTTGTAGTGACATATAACCCATAGGTAGCGCCGCTGGGTATGTACAAGCCGCCGATGGGAACGGGCGTTGGATTACCGCTCCCCAGCCCGGTTACCGGGGCACTGCCAAGCAGTGTCCATGCAGCGGAATTCGTCTCGAAGCCAACATAAGTACCCAATTTATAATAGACCTCAAAAGTAACCGAACTCGTGGATGGTAAATGGCAATCAAAACTGGCTATTGTAATGCTTTTTGTTGCGGTAACGTCAAACATGTTTCCATCTTGAGCGTTGCCCGCAGCCCAGGTGGTCTCTATAAAGTGAACGGTGCCGCCGCCACCGCCGCCACCGTCGCCGCCTGAACCAAACGTTCCCGGATATTTGAAATTATTCTTCCATGGTGTTACGGTCCCGTCGCCCCAGTCAATGCTGTAATTGAAGCCAAAGTCTTTCTCTGACCAGACATCGAATGCCACATCATCGTACGTGAAGTCTTCCAAGGTCACCCGGGTACCCTCGGGTATGCCCGTTTCCGGATCGTCCATAAGCATTTCCGGCGTCACTGTGCCCTCATATATGTCGGGCACAACATTGTGGACCGTAATATTGCCTTCGAAAGTGTCCGAACCAAGGTCGTCATCGCGGACCTCGAGTGTGTAATTGAACAGATCGAACGGTGTACCCGTATCGGGATAATCGTCGGGGATCATCATTTCGGTATCGATGATACCGCGAGGTAAGTAAGGTGGCAGCGGATCGTCAAATTCCAAGTTTATTTTTGGTCGGCTACCACTTGTTGTATAATCCGAGCTGTAGAAATATCCACGGTTCAAGTCAGTTGCATCCTCATCGTCGAACTGGGAGATCATGCCATAGTTGGTCATTGGATTATCGATCCAAGCCTGGACAATGGAAAGGTTCAACGGCCAGTTGACCCAACCCGCGCCAGCAGCCCAATCGATCGATGCTACCTCCTGTCCAGTATCGAATGTTGGCATAGTGTTCCAAGTGACCTCGCCGGGTGAGGCGGTCTGATAGTTCTTGGTGCCTTCTTCCCAGTCCTCGGTAACATTATACCAGTGCGCTTTCTCGGCTTGGTAATAATATCTGGTCGAGAAATATAGGTCCATGGATGCATTTATTACTTTCTGGCCCTTCGGGATACTGCTCAGATCCCAATCCAGCAGACCTTTCATCCCGTAATTATATGATCCGGAGGTATAACCGCCTATCTGCAGACTATTATCTGTTCCCATATTGTAATTACCATTATAACCGTATAACCATGTATCCTTGCCGGCTGCAGGATCGGGTTGTAATGACATTTCGTAATCACCGCCCGCATAACCGGGCATATATTTTGTAACTTCCTGCCAGCCGCTGTATACACCTGGCGCCCAGGTCACATTGAACTCCAGTTTCTCCGTGGGTAAACCTGCCGCAGGATCCTCGAACTCCGCGTACAGTGTGAACGTCTCCATCTCTTGCACGATATCGGGGTCTGTAAAGACAGAGTCTTGATCTATCACCGGTGCAACATTATGGACTTCAACAGTGGTATTGCATGAATCCATACCGTCGGTGAATTCTATATCCAGACCATTATTGTATATATCCAGAATTTCCGTACCGGTCAACGCCCGCTTGAAAAATGCAACATCATCCAAAAGACCCTCCAGTGAATAAAGTCCGCCATTCCTTGCGCCTATCAGAAAATCATTATAACTTTTGGTATAATCTATTGTCCCGACGAAAGCAGTCCAATTCTTAAGAACTCCGTCTTTGTAAAGAGAGATATTAGCATTTCCAAAAGTAAAGGTCCACATATGCCAATTACTGTCTTCTATCGGATAACCTGTAGTATTATATGTATCCACGGTGTTTGTCACGCTTGCCCTGACAGAACCCAGATGGAAGTCGATCTTATAGCTGAACATAGTACCGCTGCCAAACACATATCCTTTCGCAATTCCTCCGTTATAAGTTCGTGATGGTGTTGTGATGTTTGCCCAAAACGAGATAGTAAATTCATTTGTTTCAAGATTTTCTTTGTCACCAACCATTACATAATCTGAGCTTCCATCAAAGCTTAGCGCATTTCCAAATTTACCAGGTGCGAATGCGGCGCCATAAACGGTCCCGTGATTGCCGCTCACCGGATCTTCCGCGGTTGAGCCGCCGTCTTCATCAAAGGGCCAGTAGGATACCAGGCCAGGTCGATTTGGATTGGGAATATATACATGGTCGTCATCGTCGCGGATGTTAATGGTGATCGGCACATCGTCCCAGCTGGTGCCGGTCAATGGATGATCATCCGGCACGGTCATGTTCAGCGAAACATTGTTAAAACACCCCGGACCATATGCACCCCAACCAGAGGTCCAGTTGCCCGTGCCCGGACCATAAACATACCATTCATAGATGCATGGATTTGATGGTTGTGGTGAACCGGTGGTAACTAAATTGATGATCCTTATCCGATCAGTAACGATTGTATTCTTGAATTTATACTCCCAATTTGTGGTCATACCGCTAACCGTAGAATCTCTAACCCATTTTGAACCATCATAATATTCTACATCACCACCCGCTAAGTTTCGGTTGCCCGGGTTACTCCAAGTACCATGGATTATTAATTTAAAACTTGCAATCTGATATTTCTTCGACCAGGTCAATTGGATGTATCTACCGGTTCCAACAGTTGGCGAGTTTATCCAGCACATATTACTCTCATCTTCATCATTCATGTGCATTACTGGATGAGCCGTATTACCTTGATAATTGGATGATGCTATGGCCAATGGTGCGATATTCAGTGTGCTACTACCGGGTGGTAATGGGCCTTCACCTAATACTACCCAATCGCTCTCGTAAACACCGCCAACAACGAGCTGACCCTCGTAGGTATCATTACCAGGGTCGCAGAAACTGATATTATTGATAGTGATGCGTTCACTTTCATTAAGGGTAGTGGGTGAAACTGTGATATTCGAACAGTTCAAAGTGGGTGGGACGTTCTTGACGATCACCGGTATCAGGCAGCCAGGGTCGTATGTAATATAGTCTACTGTTAATGAGGGTAAAGAGGGATATCCCTGCATGTAGCCTTGTCTGGCAACAAAAGTTAGCGGGTCTTCAATATCGTAACCGAACCCGATCCAACCTTTTGCCAAACCCTTTGTCAAGTTATCCAAACCATTAACGGTGTTCAAGAAATAGTTCGTGAGATCTTTTGTATGCACGCCTACGCGGGCATTGAGGTTAAAGATACGATTATTGAGATTTAGATCGTTCGTCTCACTCCAGAACGCCGATGGGCTTGCCGAGGTGGGGTCTGTAGATAAGATATGTACTCCTACTCTATTTACACCGGAATAATTGTAACCAACTTCTCCCTTATATTCTATTTTACTAATAATAGCATTATCTGGCACCCCGGACATACTGATCTTGGCGTAAGCTCGCCAGTAATCATAGGTGTTCATCCAATAATAACGCATTAAACTATTTGGATATGGGCCCGATGTTCCCTGTTGAAAATATCCAGTATTAGAACCTGTTGGCGTGCATACCTCCTGGCCAGGTATAGTCACATTCGAAGTGCCGCCGTCCTCATCTACCACCAGGAGCTCGACCGCGCCAAGAAAATCATCATCATAGTACCAGGTCTCGGTGGGGATGGTCAAACCAGTACAGTGGCCGCTCTTGTCATAAACACCGTCTCTGTCGAAGTCCCAGAAATACATGTAGTTATCATTGAGTCCGGCCGGGTCGTCGACCGTGAAACCCGAGAAGGTCAAAGTGTTCGCCTCGTACGCGGGTTGTGGAGTTATCGAACTGGCCGACTGGTTAATTCCAGGGTCTACATTATTGATGACCAATGGGAAGACTTTTTTGGTCTCGCGGTTGTAATTGGTGTCATTCACCGTTAGTGCCATATTACCGGTGTGATCATCGGGCCAAGTATGGTTCGCATACGGGCTGGTGGAGGATTTGTCAATAGTAGCGTCATTATCCCAGTCCCAATCGAACCGGAGATTGCTGGTACCCCAGGTCACATTCTTGCTCGAACTCGCATCGAACAATAATGGTATTCCCTCGTAACCTTCCGGCGTATTGTCAGCCAGGATCACCCTGGGCATGGCCGGGTTCAGTATAAATGTGATCACCAATCTATAACCGTAATCCACCGAAGGGTTGCTGCCGCTGGTTCCGGTCAAACCAACTCCGAAGAAGGATGGATTTATGTCGTCGAACGCATCCTGGAAATTGGTGACCGCAGTGGCGCCAAGATTCCATTCATGTTCCATGTATGTTGATGACGCCGTACCGGTAACATATTTCGTGCCGTCGCCGGCGTCCGTATGGATCATTGCGCCAGTGGTGCCGCTATCTGTAACATTATATTTCATGTGATAAAATGAAAGACCGGGTATTGATACACCAGAGCGAAAATGATTGAATCTGACCTTCACACTCTGGATATTCACTCTCGATAGGTTCCCCTGGTCGAATGCCTCGCGGATACTTGCAACATCCCATTGGGCATAGCCGCGGTATGCGGTTGTGCCGGATGTAAATGTCAAAGAATATCCCATGTCATTATTGGTTGCTCCAATACCAATACTGTTGGTAAAACCTTCCAGCTCGTCGCCGAATGCTATCGTGGTTGCTGGTAACTCCGCAGCATACTTGAAAGTTACTTCCAAACGGATATCAGACCAGTAAGCACGTGCCGATGTAGTAGAAGCTAAGCGGTAGATATACATGCCTATTGGATAATTTGATGAAGAACCGTAGATAGTCGAATTGATCGAACTTACACCAAGATCATTCAGTTCTACCTCGTAATCCGTACGCGTATTATCGGTATGTACTGGCCAGTCTATATTACCGATATAATTAGATGTAGTTGAGATCTGGTTATAAATAGTAGACCCGGAGGATGAGCCCCCAAAGGGTACAACCGATAGCTTGCCAAATCTGACCTCATAAGTATATGATCTTTGTGTATTACGAATAACAAGCTTTGCACCTGTGACGTTGATGCCGCTATATTTCTTCAGATCGGACAGGTCGAACACGGTCCAGCCGCGATAATTTACAGTTGAGGAAGGATTTGCCATATATACCTGATAATGTGTATTTACAGTGTATGAAGTCCCGTCTCTTATCACATTACCCATAGCCTGACCAGAA
>JAEHCK010000126.1 GCA_020696345.1 Thermoplasmata archaeon
CTTGAGATCGTGATCGGCAACAAGGATACTGATGTTTATGTATACAATCACACGGATTCGGATCTGGAATTGGAGGCACAATACAGTACCGCTGGTGAGATCAAGGCCGCGGCGGCCATCGCTGATGTTGACGCCGACGGCCAGCTGGAGATCGTGATCGGCGGTGCTGGCGCTGTGGGCGGGGTGCTTTATGTGCTCAATCATTCAGGTTCAGCAATAACATTGGAAGACAGCGACAATACAGCTGGAGATAAATTCGAAAAATCATGCGCGGCCATCGCAGATGTGGACGCCGACGGCGAGCTGGAGATCGTGATCGGCAGCAAGGATAATAAGCTGTATGTGTACAACCATTCGGGTTCCGCTTTATCGGTGGAGGCTAGCTATACGACCCTTGGTGATATAAAGACATCTGCAGCGATAGGAGATCTTGACGGCGACGGCCAGCTGGAGATCGTGATCGGTGGAATTGATACAAAGGTGTATGTGCTCAATCATTCAGGTTCAGTTATAGAAAAAGAGGCGGAATATGATCCAGGTGACGGCCAGTTTAAGGGATCACCCGCGTTAGCAGATACTGATAATGACGGCTCGTTGGAGATCGTGATCGGCACCGATGACGGGCTGGGTAACGGGTTGCTTTATGTTCTTAGTCATTCAGGTTCCGCAATAACTGTAGAGGACACCTATGCTGCCGGTGTTGGAGGATTTGATATAGCTTCCCCGGTAATAGCTGATGTGGATGACGACGATTATTTGGAGATCATAATTGGCAGTAATGACAATAAATTACATGTAGTAGGCACCGATTACAAATCTGGGGTGGGCTGGAACATGTTCGGTGAGAACATACGTAATACCCGCTACCTGGAGTACCCGTACTCCATCGTGAAAAAAGGAAGTTGTTACGGCATTTCACCCACAACACAAGGCATAATCGGCTCGATCAATAATAAGAGTTTCAACACATCACATTCATCAGGGTGGCAATATGTTGTCTTAACTTATGATAAATCAAATATCAATATATATATCAATGGAACCTTAGCGGCCTCGGATACATTATCGGATTCAATAGCGCTCAACAGCAGCCATCTGATACTTGGTGAATATTTTAACGGCAGCATCGATGAGGTGCGTATCTCGAAAACCGCCCGAAGCGCTGATTGGATCTCCGCACAATTTCTATCTATGAATAATACATTTACATCATACAGCGGTGAATTGGTGAACACGGACCAAGGTGCGGTGTACATATTCTTCGGGTTTACGGGGATAACATCGACCGATATCAAACCGGCAAACGCTAATGTCACGCTTCTTGGCTCCTATGGTGACGACCATTTTGGTTGGGATGTGAGCGATCTTGGTGATGTTTCCGGTGACGGTATTGACGACATAATAATCGGTGCACCGGACGCTAACAATACCGGCAGGGTTTACATATTCTACGGAAGGTCCTCCTGGAACAGCAGTTACAATGCCACCGAGGCTGATGTTATGATAACTGGCGAGTGCGCAGGTGATCGGTTCGGCAGCTCTGTATCGAGAGCCGGTAACTATGATAATGCAGGAGATAACGATATTATCATTGGCGCTCCCGGGTACAATTCATACCGAGGTTCGGCCTATATATTCCTGGGCGATGGTGCTATACCCGATACGGCGTCTCTGGCTGACCATAAGTTGAGGGGTGAGAACAATGGTGATATGTTCGGGTTTTCGGTATCCAATGCAGGTGATATGAACGGAGACGGTTTTGATGATCTCCTGATCGGCGCACCGTTCAATGATGATTCGGGCACGAACGCCGGGAAAGCGTATATCTATATTGGCGATAATTATTCATACGTAACCTCTAACAGCATCACCACCGGCGTGGTATCGAACTTTGCAAATGCACAGAGTGCAAGTGATGGTGGTGCGTACGCGACATTATACGAACAACAAGCTCCACCGGTTAAGGAGACCGGGAATGTTCAACTTCTGATCAACCAGCCAAACCCGAACAGGGATGTGGACTCATGGTGGGAATGGATCATCGTCAATCCCACTGATACATCAAAGACATGCACGGAGGTACGGGTGAAAAGAACAGATCTAACTGATATGATCTGGACAATAGGTGTTCAAGGTTATCCGACCAGCGGCTGGATCGATGGCGGAATAAATGGGCTATACTGGTCGGGGTCTGAGTCGATCCCAGCACATTCCTCATTGCTCTTTAGGGTCCGGGCACAAACCGATTTGGAACAACTTGATGTGGGTCTAACATGGAATACGACAGTAACCGGCGAAACTGTATCGGATGTCACAACTAGTGTTACACTAAAGGGCGGCCCCGGCGGCTCATGCCAGGGTGGAATTTATTATAATAAACCTGGGGATACCGCCGAACAAACCGAGGCGGCGACATATCTCGACGGACTTTATTCATACCTGACCCAAGATAGCAGCAGTCAGGACCTCGAATCGGGGACTGAGTACACGTTCTATTTAAATGTTCATGAATGGAAAGGTAAGGCTATTGATGCGAGTGGTACCTTGAACATTACAATTCCACAGGAATTTACCAATGTACAATTAAAAGATTCGACTGATTTTTCAGGCGCATCTGTTAGCGGTGGAAGCGGTTCCGATTGGTGGATCGAGGGTACTAATGATGCAGCTATCAATGATGATGTCCAGCATTTGAGCTTTAATGCTACAACACCAATCGGGTACAGTACCAATTCTAACTGGGAATTTGATACGCGATTTACGGGTACCGGTAAAGGTATGATAGTAAGATTACTCGCGGAAGCTGTGATCCTCGTCCAGCCCGATTCAGATCAGTATCAAATGGATATCGAGTTCAATACCACGGTTGTTCTACTGGCAAGTGAATATTATCTGCAGCTCAATTATTCGGTGGACGGAACCGAGACCTCTTTCGGAGTTCTCGTGTATAACACATTATCTTCCGGTTGGGATGACCTGAGCACGCAGGGCGACCTGACTTCCACTACTTTTACCACAAAGGAGTATACGCTGAACAGCAACCATCATCACAGCGACGGTTATGTAAGTGTACGGTTCATCGACCGAAATGAGACCGATGATGATACCAATTCTACACTTAATATTGAATATCACAGGATAAACACCGCCGACACATATCTAACACTCACCGGTGAAACTGCAAATGATAACTTTGGATGGTCAGTAGCCAATGCAAGCGATATGAACGAAGACGGGTCATACGACGATGTGATAGTAGGCGCACCAGGTTATAATAGTGATACAGGTAGAGCGTACATTTACTATGGTAACAGTGTGATCGACACCAAACCTGACCTGAACCTTACCGGATCGTCAAATGGCGATAAATTCGGTTACTCGGTATGCGCAGGCGGCGACTACAATGACGACGGTAAACCCGATGTTGTTGTTGGTGCGCCATATGTGGACTATGGAGGTAACACCGACTGCGGTGCAGTCTACATG
Organism: Thermoplasmata archaeon; assembly: GCA_020696345.1. Lineage (GTDB taxonomy): Archaea > Thermoplasmatota > Penumbrarchaeia > JAEHCK01 > JAEHCK01 > JAEHCK01. The sequence continues at coordinate 3,487 of JAEHCK010000126.1, forward strand.
TTCTCGGGTGCGGGTATAAGTAATACCACGGCCGATAATGCCAATGAGACATGGTACGGCACACAATCGGGCGCGCATTTCGGCAGGTCGGTATCCTTCCTGGGTGATATAGACTCCGTGGCTGGTGATGATGTGGCAGCCGGTGCACCGTTCGAGGATGACTTGGGAAATGGTTTTACCGATGCGGGTGCAGTATATATCAACAACCCAGCAATACCCGAATTCCCCACCCTGGCAGTGCCCATTGCAATTTTCATGTTGATAATCTTGGTCAGGGTTAGGAAAAAGAATAGAAAACAGGTAATCCAATGAGAAAAAAAATAAAAAGTGAACCAAAACGGTCCAATTCTTGGAAGGCCATTATCATCGCATTATATATTACTTTTATTCTGTTATCCGCCATACCATTCATAGCCGAAAAGTCCCTCGAACCCAAGCTGGCGAATAGGTACGACTATCATTTGAGGTATTACACCGATGGCAGACAGACGCATTATTATGTGGAGCGCGTGAATACCAGCATGGTCGGTAAGATCGATCTGACCTATGCTACCGCAACAAATTCGTTAACCGTTCGATCGGAAAACATCGAGGTTCTGAGCATTTACTGCCGCTCCATGTATGAAGATGAGTGTAAAAAGGTCTTTGGCTTCGACCCGAGTGATAATAGTAATTACTATAAATGGTATTTCATAGAGAAGAATCATTTGAATATTAATATCGACTCCGATTCTGAGTACAAGGAGTTAAGGTTCATCGACACACCATTCCCTTATAAGGTAATGGTGAACGGTGAGCGTTGGACCGAGGGTGTTGATTATTTCTATACCCTTGATGTTGGCACCGCGTTGTCAAATGTACCGTCCGGCCATACCAATGTGGACCTATATTTTAAGCCGCCACAGCTGAGCAATCCGCCCATGGCAGTATTGAGTGTGGACAGACAACTTGCCAGGATCAATCAATTTATCACGTTCGATGGATCAGGATCATCCGATCACGACGGAAAAATAACTTCATTTATCCTGGATTTTGGTGACGGCATATTCAAGGGTGGAGAAAAGCAAACTCATTCATATTCCAAACCAGGAGTATACGGCGTGGTCCTGACCGTCCGTGACGACGATTACCTGGAAGACCATGCATATATTAATGTAACCGTAGTTACCAGCAGCGATATACCAGATATCCTGCCTGTTCCAAACCAAGTCATGCCCGAGGATTCACCACCGTGGTCATTGGATCTTGGCGATCATGAACCTGTGGCAGAGACGAAAGGTATCGAGTTTTATTGGTATCTCACCGGTGAAAATACTTCATTGTACACTGTTGTTGGCGAGAACAGCACCAACGATAAGTTGATCTTCATGGTTGAACCCGATCTGTTCGGTTCCGATCTCGTGGAACTCTGGCAATGGAGCACGGAGCATCTTTATATCTCGCAGCCGCTTTGGATCAATATCACGCCCGTCAACGATGAACCTATTATTGATCAGGTCCCGGACCTGACGATACACTATAATGACCCATATATATTCGATCATGCGCCATATGTGTATGACCTGGAGACTCCAAAAGACGAATTGGTTCTTGAGATATCCTGCGGCCATGACGGTGATTTTATCACAATTGATGGCCTAAAAGCAACCTATATTTATCCTCAATCTCTGGTTGGAGAAATATTTTTTGCCACCATCACAGTTACGGATGGGAATTTATTTTCTTATAAAGTGATCACCATCCAAGTCACTGGCAATAAGGTACCAAAATTAATTTCTGAGCTGCCCGATGTCGTGCTTTTTGAAGGTGAAACAAAGTATAACGTGTTCGATCTTGATGATTATTTCCGGGATCCGGATGACGATTCGAATTTTTCTATATTGGGAGAACCGGACACGAAGATCAAGATCAATGAGAACAATACAGTCGATATCTCTGCATACTCGGAATGGACAGGTATAGAGGAAGTAACGTTTCGTCTGACCGACCCGATAGGTGGGCTGGCAGAGGATACTATTGAAATTACAGTATTACAGGTCAACGACCCGCCGGTCATCAGCGGTGTACCCAACTTATTCGTCAGGTATGACCTGGAATACCGCTTCGACCTCACACCGTATGTTTATGATAATGATAACGACCTTTGGGAACTTACCATTTCGACATCTGAACCATTGGATCGTATTAGAATTGATCCTGATAATAATATGGTAATTATACTGAACTATTCAAAAGAATGTCTAAATCGAAGCTTCCCTGTCTTTTTGATCGTATCGGATGGTATAGATATATGTTCACAACGCATACAGGTCAATGTGACTGATGATTACCCGCCAACGTTGATCGACAATATTCCCGACATAACGTTCAAGGAAGACGAAAAACTGGTAAATGCTTTCAATATCGATCAATATTTCGAAGATATTGACGGTGATGCTCTTTATTATACGACCGGCAATAAATTCATTAATATTACCATCAATCCGGATCTCAGTGTGGATCTCCATGCAGACCCTGACTGGTTCGGTGCAGAAGATGTCTATTTCCGGGCAACCGATCCCACTGGCGCAATCTCTGAAGATCAGGTTTCGATAACTGTTCTACCCGTGAACGACCGGCCCGTGATCCTGCCAATACCGATACAGGAAGGTCATGAGGGCGTGCGCTGGTTACTGGACCTATCCCCATATATCATTGACATTGATACCGATCTCAGCGAGCTGGAATTCAGCCTGGATAATGAGTTTGTAGTACTCTCCGGTTCTCAATTGATATTTCTTGGCTCAATAGACCTACCCAAACAAATTACATTAACTGTGAACGACGGTGAGTACAATGTTTCACAAACCATTGAGGTAAAAGTTATATTGAACAAAGGCCCTGACATACCAACATTATGGGACTTTATCATGGATATCTTCCCGTTCTTGATCATCATTATCGTAATGATCTTGGTGGTTGTGTTGCTGGTCTACCGCAAAATGACCCGATTTTCGGTGGAAGAAGTGTTTTTGATACATAAGAGCGGTACCTTGATCAACCATTTATTGAACACTGCTCAAGCGAATGTTGACGATGTGATATTCTCCGGCATGTTCACGGCGGTTCAGGAGTTCATAAGCGACTCGTTCGCGAAGGATGGATCGAAAGAAGAAAAAGATTGGATCCTGGATGAGCTCAAGTTGGGTGAGAATAAGATCCTGATCGAACGGAGAGAGAATGTGTACCTTGCCGTAATATTTTCGGGCGAGGGCTCGAAAAGGTTACGAAAAATAGTAAGTCGTGCACTGGATAAGATCGATACCGATTTCGCCGATATTCTACAATATTGGGACGGCGATATCAAGAAGCTAATGGGTACCAAGGAGATCTTGAAAAAACTGATGCAATCCTCACACTTATACTCACTTAAGACCGGTTCAGAAGATAAAGACGATCTTGCAAAAAAGAATATTGGTCCCGGTTCCTTGTTTGGGAGGGTACCCGGAGGCATTCTTAATGGATCTAAAATACCGAGGGCAGCGCCTATAGCATCAACATCAACGTCTGCAACATCACCTGTGCATAATCAAGTCAATGCCCATTCACATACCCATGCCTATGTAGGACAAAGGCAACAATATAAAACCGTCTCAACTCCAATCGTTCAAAAAGTTGCAGTTCATCCAAGTGTAACAAATGTGAATCCAAGACCCCCAAGTGCCCCTGCTGTTTTCGAGCCACCAAAAAGGACAAAACCGGTAACAATAGTAATGCCTGATACAGGTGCCGAATTCAAGCTTGACCCTTCAAAATCACTGTTAATGCAACTGGCCAAATTAGGAAAAAAAAAGGAATAGGAGAAGATATAGGCTAGGGTCAGTAAAAGAAAAAGCAAAATATGTATATAAAAGTAAATATCTTAAACTGCGATATCTACATTTACGAAACAAAATATTTATAAAACAAATGTATAACAATATTACATTCGGAAAAAATAAGGAAGAAAGTGAATAAAATGCCAGAAAGAATCCAAGTAAAACGTAAGATCGTATTGTTGGGTGATCCGTCAGTTGGGAAGACCAGTCTGATCAAACGATATGTTCTTGATTTATTCAATGACGGCTATATAACCACTTTGGGCACCAAGATCACCAGCAAGAAATTGATCTACCATGATAGTACGAACGATCGTGAAATTGAACTTATCCTAATGATCTGGGATATAATGGGCCAGAGAGAGTATAAACTAATTCACGAGGCCGCATATCAGGGAGCAAAGGGTGCGATCTTGGTATGCGATCTAACACGCAAGGAGACCCTGCAAAATCTGGTTACCTGGATATCTTCGCTATTTAACGTGACCCAAAACATACCCGTATTATTCGTGGGTAATAAAAATGATCTGGCAGATAAATTACAATTTACCGAAAATGATATCTCTCAGATATCAACAGCATACCACGCCCCATCATATACTACCAGCGCAAAGACAGGTGTGAATGTTGAAACCGCATTCCAAGAGATAGGAAGATCGATATTACAGAAACAGGGATTTCTATCATAAACCCTAATTAATATGAAAATAAAATGTAGAATTTTAATAATCGCTATCATTCCGAGGTTGGCATTATGACAGAGATCATAACTTTTAGAAAAAAGATATGCGTGTTAGGTGACCCTGCAGTGGGCAAGACCAGTTTGATCAAACAATATGTTTACCATCAATTCAGTGATGTTTATATTAGTACGATCGGCACTGAGGTTACCAAAAAAGAGATATCGATCGATTATCAAGATGACCAAACTGGTCCGAGAAGATACGATATCAGTTTTGCTATTTGGGATATCATCGGCCAAATAGAGTATCGCTCATTAATTACACGATTCTTTAAAAATGCAAATGGCGTGTTTATAGTTTGTGATCTTACCCGTGAAGATACAATAGAGAATATGAATGAATGGGCCACATCGCTTTCCGGCACAATTGGAAAAGTGCCAATTGTTTTCGTGGGCAATAAATATGATCAGGTCGATAGTTCGACATTCAATGGCGATGAACTAATGGAGATATCAAGCAGATATAGCGCCCCCTGGATCGCAACCAGTGCAAAAAACGGCGCGAATGTCGAACTTATGTTTAAAAAGCTTGGTGAATTGATCGTTAAAAATTCTTTATTCTTTGAACGCATAAATTCGCTGATCGATGTATTGGATGCTATAATCGTAGATTTTTGTGAAGTGCACGGCGGTTTAGAGGTGGGTATGCCAATATTTAAAAATGAGTATGTAAAAATACAGGGTGCAAATCTAGGAGATCCAAAGAAGGAATTTATCGAGAATCTCATTGCGATATTATCCAATATCACCCGTGACAAGAAAGGTAAAGAGATAGCTGGTTCTCAAAATAATAGGTACCTGAATTGGTTAAACATGGTTGAGCATGATCAGTAATTGAGCTGGATCGATAATGGGATGGGGTGTTGATTGGCAGACGCCTTGATGGATTAGCGAATGACAGATGCCTTGATCGATTATCGATTAATTGAAACCTGGGTTTAAAAATAAAATCCAGGTATCTGTTCAACACCAACCCCGCACGGTATCTGTTCAACACCAACCCAGCTCGGTATCTGTTCAACACCAACCCAGCTCGGTATCTGCTCAGCATCAACTCATCAAATTATCAATTCAACTTCAACTCAGTAAATTATCATCCCACAATCAGTTACCATCAACCATTGATATAGATTATTGCCTGGTTTGACCGTTTGGCATATCCTTTTTATATAACTAAGTTATATTCATATTAAATATTCAATGTCAAAAGGTTAAAATAAAATAAGTGTTATATTATATGAAATCATAGAATAAGACCCCAATTTATTAGACGGAACAAGCGAGATGCCCTCATTTTTGTAATTGATCCAAATCCATAGGGAGATTCATAAATGGATACCCTTAAAACAGACCCTCTGTGTAATAGATATAGTAATAATTTTGTTCAAAACCTAGTCGGCACGTTACCCCCGGGTTTATCAATATCTGCGTCATTTGACCTGAGCCGTGCGCATAGAAGTGTTTTCGGCCTGACCAACGGTAACGGCCTGACCAACGGCAACGGACATAACTCAGGGGTTAGGGGTCACAATTCAGGGGTTAGGGGTCACAATTCAGGGGTCATGGACTCTCAACTCCCCAAACTCCCGCACCCACACACCCCAATATTAGGGGTCAGGGGTCACAATTCAGGGGTCGGGGAGACTCAACTCACACACTCACACATTCACACACCCACACACTATACCGGCCTGACCAACGGCAACGGCTTAACCAACGGTAATGGCCTGACCAACGGCAACGGCCTGACCAACGGCAACGGTTTGACCAACGGCAACGGCCTGACCAACGGCAGCGGCTTGAGTTTGAAAGGGTTTACGGTTACAAAAGATCGAAAAGCTTCAAAAATAACATCACTGAAAATACAAGGCCGTCAAAGTAAGATCTTTGGCGTGATATTGGTAGCGTTTTTGATCCTTCTTCCCATTATCATATATTCCATCGAACTCTCGAATGATACAAATTCAGATGGAATTATTATCGATAACAATTTCAATGATTGGGGTGGTCAGGTTATTTTTTCCGATCGCGCGCTCGACCAATATAACAATACAAACATCGATCTTGTCAAGTATCAGATCGTTCCCACGGACAGAGGTATAGCATTCTATGTCCAGGTGTATGGTGAGATCTTCAAGGGAGTTTCTGAAAATTCTCAACGTTATTCCGACAGCGTTTGTCTATTGATAGATCATGACTCGAACCCCCAGACCGGGTATTCAACCCATTCGATCGGTGCGGAATACATGATAGATATACGTGGCTTCGAATCGTTGATCATCCATAAGGACGTTTATGAGTTCGACCCAACAGTTGCACGATCAAACACTGACTGGTCTGGTTGGGAATATATCTCGAATGCAGATGTCGGAATAGACGACTGTCGTTTGGAAGGTGAGATCTTACTTCCGGAGGCCCGGGTAAATAACTTAAACTCTAACTTCAACTTCAAGTCTGTTATAATAACGCGCGACCATCACGGCAATCTTGATGTGTCTGACAATATAATCTCACCGGGTTTGGAGGCGCTCACGATCACCGCAGCAAGCTCGGCACCATTGATTGCGTCCTCTGGTGGAGAAGATATAGAATTCATGAGCATCGGAATCACACTGGAAAACAACAGCCAAAACAGAAAAAAGAATGATGTTGATAATGATGTTGAGGTTTTGATAAACAGCATGCACTTCGAGCCCGTCGGAAATGCACATGATGAGGCTATCGAGGATCTTAAATTATCCATTCTCATGCCGGGAAAAGATGAAGATAATCTGCTCCTTGTAGAGGCCGATCCGGTTTTCAAGAATGGTTTATTAATTATGGGCTTTAATCCACCACTAAAACTGACCACGGATAAATATAATAGTCTGACGATCAAAGTGTTATTGACTCTCTCACCCTCGCCCACGGCACGTTCGGGCAGCACACTGGGGTTAAAACTCGATAAGGTCTCCGCCGTAAATGCGAGCGTCACCATCGAGCATGTGGCCCGGAAATTAACATATATCGATAAGATACCCGAGCAGATAACCATCGATGGCGGATTTGGTGATTGGCAGGGTGTGAAAAAGTATCAGGATCAAGATGATATTGTAATAACTAATCCTGATCTGGATGTGCAAGAGTTCGCATTGGCCCGTGATCAGGAGAGAAATAAAATAGACCTGTATTTCAATGTGAACGGTGAACTGCTCTCGGGTGTTGGCATGCCCATACAGCTCGGGCCGATCGATGTTCATCAGGTTCAGGATCCATCAACCGAACTTGAAGATACCGGGGAACCCGATAAGTCTTCAAAACAACAAAATTTTTCAGAGATACCCCAGGAATTGATCGTCAAGGATAAGCTGCATATATTTTTTGATACCGACCAAAACGCTTATACTGGTTATCATCCCGGTTGGCTGCCCATGGGTGCGGATTATTTGGTAGCGATCACCGGAGCTAATGGCGAAATTGCCGGGCATGAATTGTATAAATATAACTATAATTATGATAATAATATTGAAGATAATGTTAATTCCAATTCTGGCGTGGCGTGGACCTGGGAATTGGTGGGCTCCGTTCCAGCAGCCAAAGATAGATCACAGCTGGAGACTGCAATATCTCTCGATATGTTCGATAATAACGATGTGATCAACATCTGTTATATTCTCTCGAACTGGGATTCTTCGGTCACCGATGCTTCGGAAAGTATGTTTACCGAGGGTTATTCATACCTATATGAAGACTCAATTTCAGGTTCAGGTTCAAGTCCAGGTCTAAGTCCAAGTACAGGCACACGCGGTTACGGCGCTTATACGGGCGACCTGTTCGGTTGGAATGTATCGTATGCCGGTGATGTGAACAACGACGGCAAGCCCGATCTGATCGTGGGCGCGCCGTATAATGACAGCACCGCAACAACTTCCGCCTGGTGGGATTCGGACTGGTCATATCGCAGACAATTAACTTTGGATAACAGCGGCCAATCAGAGTCTCAGAATTATTTTCCGATACTGGTTAACCTGAGTTCGTCGAACTTTGATTATTCCAAAGCCAAATCGGACGGTTCCGACCTGCGGTTTCTTGATACCAACGATTCCACCGAGTTGAAATACCATATCGAAGACTGGGACAGCTCGGGGTACAGCTATGTATGGGTGAATGTGACGAATGTAGCGGGCGGCTCGGCCACAGATCATATGTGGATGTATTACGGCAACTCGGTTGCTGCCGATGTACAGGATGTGAGCGGTACGTATGATGATGATTTCATTGCAGTTTGGCACCTGAACGAGACCTCGGGGACTCATTATGACGCCACGTCAAATGATAACGATGGCACGCCCAGCGGTGGTGTGACCCAGGATTTCACGGGGAAAATAGACGGCGCTGACGAGTTCGACGGCCTGAACGATACGGTGGACTTCGGTAACGACAGCACCCTGAATATCACCGATGCTATTACGATTGAAGCGTGGGTAAAAAGTTACTTTGTTCCACGTACGACCACCGTTTCGGGCGAAGCAACGTATACCCCTGCAGTTCCAAATGATTTCAAAGCCACGCCGGTGGTTGCCGATGTGGACGATGACGGTGAACTGGAGATCATAATTGGCTGTGTTGATACCAATATTTACGTATTGAATCACTCAGGCTCGGCATTGGCAGTTGAGGCAAGTTATAATACTGGTACCGGCCAATTCAAATCCTCGGCGGCGGTGGCAGATGTGGATGCCGACGGCCAGCTGGAGATCATAATTGGTGATGCCCTTGGTGTGGTATTTGTGCTCAGTCATTCAGGTTCAGCATTAACACTGGAAGACAGCGACAATACACCTGGAAATGCTTTCGAAGCTGCGTGCCCGGCGGTGGCTGACATTGACGGTGACGGCGATCTTGAGATCGTGATCGGCAACAAGGATACTGATGTTTATGTATACAATCACACGGATTCGGATCTGGAATTGGAGGCACAATACAGTAC
>JAEHCK010000255.1 GCA_020696345.1 Thermoplasmata archaeon
GATTGCATCTGTATCAATATACATTATATCACCTTTTTGTTTCTGGATTTTCTTATCATAGACGGATCGCCAAGATTCTGAGGCGGACCATCTCCTGCATGCCTACTTCTTGAATTCGGATCAATATTTACCGGCACTCTCGAATTACCATGTTTAGAAAATACGAATTTTGACGGTGGTGGTCCGTCTCCTGCATGCCTGCCGCCCGGATTTCTCGATATGTATCCTTCATACCACGGCGTCCTGAGTGTATCGAATGGGCTTTGGCGAGCGCAGCGAGCATCAGTGTACGAGATACATTTGCCCGTGTCATCGAGTATCGGTGATATTTTACAACGGTGCCGGCTGTCAGGGTCGGCAAACCAATGGCCACAGGTGGCCATACCACACCATGTAGTGAGTTTCTTAGAATTCGTTTTTACGATGACGATCATTCCAAGAAAGAATATTAAAAACACGATTATGAAACCGAATATGATTATCATCATTTGGGCAGCTGTTAATGTCATTCAACCTCCTCAATCGTCACGATTTTTCGAACGAATGAAAACTCATGGGACCAGTGGGTTCCACAGTCTTCGCAGTACATGTCATCGGTAGTTTCTTGATACGAGCGACCATATGAAATCTGTTCACTTGTGACATTTTTGGATTGGCAATTGGGGCACTCGTTGATAGACATTGTATATTGAATTTTTTTAGTTGTCATGGTTTCTCCTAATAAAGTTGTAACAACGCGAAAAGAAATAAAGCCACATAGTAAACCACATACATGAGAATTTTTTCTCCTGATTTGTCATTCGCTTCACGAAATATCAGATGACGGTTCCAGAGACGTTTCGTTTTATACATGTACAACGGCATTAAAAACCTCCGAACTCACCATACATTGCAAGAAATAACAGACCGAGTGCGACAAGTCCAATAACGATCCAACCGCCCGGAGTCGCTGACTCAGGATTCCAGATTTTCCACCAATTTGGGTTATTGTACCAACGTTGTTTATGCCGAAATGAAAATGGTGACTCCGCCAACATCTCATGCAGTTTTTCAACTTCTTCTTCCAAGGTGGTTTCTTCGGCCGGTACATAATGAAGTGCACCATTTCTATCAACGTAAACCCGTGATCCATCTGGGTTCGTGTGATCGAGCTGAGGAATTCCGTCAGTCTGACAAAGAATTTTGTCAATGAGTTTTTCTGGGTGTGTCAAATCGTAATAATCTTTAGTTTCTTCTTGCGTCATTATAACCATCCTTTCTAATGTGGTGCATGTACAAAAAATATATGATGAGCGTGGGAAATCCACAAGCCTAATAGAATAAGATAAAAAAGTACTTTTTCACTAATTGACATATTCACCTTCCGTGTTCACCTCAGGCCACGGTGTAAAATCACTGCAAGTGTCTGTTTTCTTTTTATTCCCCGCGTTCGAGACATCATTCTTACAAACACCGTCACCCTCAACCGTTTTTGCAGGATACACAGGCAATTTAATCAAGGCACCGAAATGAACACAATCAGCACAGGTTCCTACCTCAGATTCAGATTCAAAAAAATCGTCAAAACTCATGTCAGTCTCCTAACGGTAGATGCTCGATTTAATAGTCGATCTCCTCCTCCAACTCTGCCGAGAAATCGTTCAAGTTGGACGTGACCTCGAATAAATCAGAAAGTTTGTTTCCGTCAGTCACTTCGGGAAAGTCCAAACCATCGAGTTTTCGGATGGTTTCAATAGCCTTAATAATTTTCTTTTCTGAGATGTCGATCTTCATTTCCAACTCTCCTTTAATGTAAAAAATGTAAGTGTGCAATAAACAGAATAAATAATAACGCTAAAAATATGTATAAACCCCAGTTCATGACCTCTCCTTTAAAATAGGTAGTGAACTATCGTATAAATGATTCCATAGAATGGAACGCAAAGCGATGCCAGACCGTGAAATAGTGAATCAGTCATAACCGCGGTATAAATGCCGGCCGGTACTGAGAACAATCCTGCAAGTATGAGACCCAGACCGAAAATACCCATAATACCATGTCCGAGAATTCCACTTTTTTCAGCGTGTTTCTTCACTCTCTGCGCTTGTCGTAGTTTATCAAAATCCCAACTCATTTTAAAATCTCCTTTTCATTTTGGTCATTCAACATTTTGTTTATATTTCATAATTAAAACCATTATACCGGATATGCCCAATTTTGTCAATTAAAGGGGACGCCGTTTTTCTGAAAAACGCTCTCTCCTTCAATTTTGACCTCTGGGAACACCTAATTCCATTGATTATACGCAAATTACCGTTAAAAAGCGCATTATACATGATTTTACGAAAATCCCGCTCCGGAAATTTCAAAATCGATTTTCCAGTACTTTCTGAAATTCGACCCCTCCGGGAAAAAGATTTCAAGATATGTGTCAAAAGATGTTTTATCTGTACCTTTATCGGTGGTCGAAGGTCCCGCGCCGCGCTCCGAACA
>JAEHCK010000008.1 GCA_020696345.1 Thermoplasmata archaeon
AAATTTGCTAAAGCAAATTGATAAGTCAAATTTTAAACCTCAACAATTTTTCATAAAAAATTGTCTGGAACTAAGAATTCTTAAAAATGCATTACAATTAATTCAGAATTCTTACCCAGTCAAAAGTAGGAGTTATTATCAGGGGTCTGGGGTCACAATTCAGGGGTCAGGGACTCTAGACTCCCTTTGGGTTTTGAGTTTTGATTTTTGGGTTTATTCTTCATTTTTCATTCTTCAATTCTTATCCACAACCCATAATCTACCGGTCTGCTGGTCTGCCAGTCATCTGGTCTGCTAGTCTGCCAGTCGACTAGTCGACCATCGGACCATTTGACCAGTAAACACTAGCTTATCCATTTTACTCCCCTCCCCCGGTGCTTTCCATCGACAACTAATCGAAACGGTCCCCACTCCCTAAACTCCCACACTCTTGACTCTTTAGACTCTCGACTCTTTAGACTCTTGACCTGTAAGCATTAAATATTCAAATCTATATTCGCCCAACCTTAAAATTGATTCGAATACATTTGCTTGAAATATTGAGATATTAAGGTGCTTATATGAAAAAAATTGCAAACCGTATCAAAGATGTAGAGTTCTCGGCCCTTTTAAAGGTCGGCGAGGTGATCGCCAAGCTAAAACAAGCAGGTTCCGAGGTATTGGCCTTTAATATTGGTGAACCCGATTTTAATACACCACAACATATCATCAAAACTGCACAGCAGGCGCTCCAGGACGGGTTCACTCATTATACTGCCTCCAGGGGTATTCCCGAGCTGCGTGAGGCCGTGGCCAAGATATCCAAAGACGAAAATAAGATACCGTGCGGTCCGGAGAATGTCATTATTACTCCAACTAAATTTGGCCTTTATTCTGCAATTCAAGCTACGATCGACCCGGGTGACGAGGTTATGGTACCCGACCCAGGATGGGTGTCGTATGAACCGATGATCAAGCTGGCAGAAGGCAAACCAGTTAATGTGCCTACACATAATGAAGATGAATTCCGAATGTTACCAGAAAATGTCATGGAGGCGCTCACCCACAGGTCGAAGATGATCATCATAAACACACCGTCCAACCCCACAGGCACAGTTTTCACGAAAGACGATATCAAAGGTTTGGCAGATATTGCAAATGACCATGACCTGCTCGTGCTGGCGGATGAAATATATGAAAAGATCATCTATGAAGGCGAACATTATTCAATTGCGGCAGAAGATGGCATGTTCGAGCGCACCATTACGGTGAACGGTTTCTCAAAAGCATACGCCATGACCGGTTGGCGGCTTGGCTGGGTCGTTGCTCCAAAGGATATACTTGACCAGGTCGCAAAGCTGCAGCAGCACTCGATCACATGCTGCACATCATTCGCACAAAAAGGTGGCGTTGCCGCATTGACCGAAAGCTCAGGTTGTATAGATGACATGGTGAACGAGTTCAAGGCACGACGGGACCTGGTGGTGGATGGCTTAAATGAAATAGACAGATTGAGTTGTTTCAGACCAAAGGGAGCGTTCTATGCATTCTTCAGATTCGATTTTGAAATGACCTCTGAACAGTTCACTAATTATGTACTGGAAAAAGGCAAGGTCGTTCTTACACCGGGCTCCGCATTTGGCAAGTGCGGTGAAGGGTTCGTCAGGTTCTCGTATGCGGCTGCACAAGATAAGCTGGAAAAGGGATTGAAAATACTTGCAGAAGTTGTAGCACAGATATAATATGAAATGGTCAAAAATAAGTAGGGTTGGTAATTCTTCGGGAATGGGGAATGCAATTTATTGACCGTTTCGATGGATTACTGATGTAAACCACTGGTGGAAGGGGGACCACTACAAGTAATGATTGCTTAGAATCGTTTGGAGACCACTTCAATAGATTATTGTTTACAATTGTTTGGGGTGGCTGGAGAGAAAAATTAGTTCTTTTTTGTTCCCCCCTCTCCAAATGTTTTTCAACAATAATTCATAGTAATGGTCACCCCTCCCCAAACGATTTTATTTATCAAATGATCGTAGTGGTCGGCCGAAGGCCATTACTCCCTAAACTTCTTAAATCATTCACTCTTCTTTCACAAACTCCAGGCCATCCCACTGTAGAATACATTCCAATGTAAAATTCAAGCAGAACTCTGCATTCTCTTGGGTGATAGTTGTTGAATCCACAAAATCACTAACAATGATCTCCGGATGCGCATTTTCATCCTCGGTTATCAAAGTGGTGGGCGCTAATTCCTTAAAATGTTCGAGTTTTTTTGGCGGCGTCCGAAGCACAATATGGATGAACTCTTGATCTTTTGGCTCCAGGTGAAGCCCGATCGATCGATCCAATAGAAATGGTTCGGGTCTAAGCAATCCACGTTCGCTAAGATAATTAATTTTCTGGCGCTGGTCTTCAAGTGCTAAATGGAACGCCAGGCTGCTGTTTCTTAACACATCCTCGTACTTACCTCCCGAATAGGCTGCCTGGGCCGCTTTCAATGAACTTCGTATCTGGGTATTATCTATGAGTAAATAATAGTCAAGCTCGGAGAATTGCAGGCCAAATACATTTGACACGAGTCCGTCGAAAAAAGTTCTCAGTGCCCGGCAGAGTTCAAAAACTTCAGAATTGGTAGGAGTCACATTATTTTCGATGAAGTTCGAAACAAGGTTGTGCAGTGTAAACATTTGCGTCTTCATTGGTAGATCGTTACCAAATCGTTTTTTATATTCCTTCGATAGAATGGACCATTGCATTTCAAATGAGTGGTTTTTTGTTTGTTCGACTGTTTTAAATTTAAATTGTTTTTCAAGAACTATGATAGCAATATCCAAAGCTGATCTAAGATCGAAAATTGCGATCAGAGTATTATTTAATGAATCTGTCTTGATCAATTGTTCACCATTTTTCAATAATTGCCAGGCAATTATCAATCTTTTAATTTCGGTTTTTGTTCTCTTTTTATTGATCTTCATGTTCATGTTATACGATCCTTTTAGAGAAGTGAATAATAATGTGTGCAGCAGCCGTGCAAAATGATCGGGTTGTCATTTACAGTTTCTTAAAAGAGAGGTGAGCTAGTATTTAATGTTTCCTGTTAATGCAGGTTAACCTTAAATAATAGAAAGATGATCTCTATGTAATCAAAATAGTAGGAGGATTTGTTAAATGGTTGCAACTACCGATACTACCTTAACATTTGATGGTAATGAAGAACCAAATCTTCTCAAGTTCGAGGTGGAGCACAATACGGAAATGCACAGTATCCAGACCATCGGCTTGGGCGAGCGTGTAGAATCACTACCTGGTAAATCTCGCACACTCATGCATCTTTGGGTGAACGGGTTCAGTCAAATACTGGATGCTTTACATTCTACACAAGGGCCACAACCAGGATTCCAGGTTGTGATAACGGTCACATTCTCCGATGGTACAAAAACCATAAATTCGTATGATGACTGCGACATAATTCAGAAAACCATAAAAGGCGAAGCACAAATGCCCACCATTACATACTACAAGATCCAAAGTACGCGTGAGAGATTGACCACTGGTTGATCAATAATTTAATATCAATGAGCATAGTGGCTAGGTTACAATTAATTACTATGATGTTTGATTTAGAGATTTATTAATCGACCACTACAATATTATGGCGATCTTAATCGTTTGGGGAGGGGTGACCACTATACTTTAATAATGAAATTAATCGTTTGGGGAAGGGAGAGCGTTATGATAATATTACAAATTAAATCACTGGTTAGAGAGGTGAACATGTAAAAACTAATTGTTCTTTCAACCAATCCCCCAACGATCTTAAACAACAATCGATCGAAGTGGTCTCCAAACGATCTCAAGCGATCATTACTTGGAGTGGTCCCCCTTCTCCAAGTGGTTTAATTCATAATTAAAACAAAACGGTCGATTTATTCATCCCGAAATCTCTGGCCAGTGATCTTTTCAAATAGCGATATATATAGTTTTGATACACTTTCAACTGTTACATCATCCAATGGCAAGATATCGGGTTCGGGCTCGCCCGCATCTCGGGCCCGGGCCAATAGATCGTAATATCCTATCTTTTTGTAATGCTGGCGCACATATTCCTTACTCAACTCAACAAATTCGCCGTTCTCATATTTTTCCCTGTCCCAGAACCGATCCTCGTCGGCGGTGCCAAATGTGTCTATCAGCATCAGGTTTCGTTCGCGATCAAAGGCAAACTCCTTTTTACCATCTACATGGATCAAGCCACGGCTTTTTATCTCCGAATTTACCTTTTCGTCAAGCGTCAGGATAGTATTACAGATGTTATCATATTCATCTTGGCTAAGTCCGGAGATCTTCTTTGCTTCCTCGAGTGATATTGTCCTGTCCACGGGTTCTAACTTGGTTGTGACTTCGATGAACGGCTCGGGCAATTCAGTACCATATTCTATTTTAGCACCACTTCCAAAACCCACTTCAGTCTGGTCGAGCTTACCGGAAGTAAGACGGTTATGCAATGACCCGGCTACATAATACCTGCAGATAAATTCCAACGGAATAAGATAGTTCTTAGTGGAACCGTTGATCTTGGAATAATCATTGATGATATCCACTTTTTTAACCCGCATACGATTAGGGGCGGGGATTGATATGAAATGCGTTAGAATGCCCATGTTATCTGCACGCTTGAACCAGAACGTGCTGGTTCTGCACAGGCTCTCGCCTTTAGATGGTATATTGGTGGGTATGACCTTATCAAAGACAGATATATTATCAGTGAATTCGAATTCCAATTCATCTAACGGCTCTTGCTCAAATTCATATACCACTTTGACCTTGCCAACCTTAAATAGTTTCATGCCTGGATTTGAATCTGTTTTAGTTACACCATTTTCAGCAGCGCTCAATATAATCCCCCCAGCAAACCTCAGTGGGTATTATTTCGGTTGATGGAAATCAGGGTTAATAAATTTGTTATTGTATTGTAAGAAACTTTTAAATACTTCATATTTATTTCACTAATTATATCTTTTTTTTGCAACCACTTTCCAATGGTGCGTGTTTTTCATGGAGAATAAATTAAAGACAGGAACGACTACATTGGGTTTAGTATGTAAAGACTGTGTAGTCCTAGCATCCGAGCATCGAGCTACAATGGGCACACTAATTGCACATAAAAATACCCAGAAGATCTTCAAGATCGATGAGCATTTGGCCCTAACAACAGCGGGTCTGGTCGGTGACGCACAATTATTGGCAAGATGGCTGGTGGCTGAAGCCGAATTATTCAATCTAAAACGTAATCAAGAAATTAGTGTAAAAGCAGCAGCTACACTTATGGCAAACATCTTATCAGGCAGACGGTACTTCCCGTATTGGGTTCAGTTACTAATAGGTGGTTTGGATCCGGATGGTGGGCATGTATACTCATTGGACGCCGCAGGGGGCGCAATTCCGGATGATTACATCACTACCGGGTCAGGGTCGCCATACGTATATGGTGTTTTGGAAGATCATTTCGAAGAGAACATGTCACCGGCCGAAGGTGTAGACCTAGCGATTCGCTCGGTTCATACAGCCATGAAACGCGATGCAGCATCTGGGAACGGTATTGATGTCGTGTTAATAGAAAAAAAAGGATATCAATCACAACCTAAAGATAAGATCGATCAACGAATAAAGAAAATGGGTTTAAAACCTTGAAATTATGTGAGATAACCTAACAGGAATAAACTTATAAAAATAATTATATTAAAACAATTATATTAAAATATTGAATAAAAATTAATTATAATTACAAATGGTTTTTCCACTAATATTTTAAACATTCAAATATAAATGAATGATGGGATGAAAAATAGTAATTGAAGATCAAATATATTTTCATCATTTAAGATTTTAATAGCTCTTATATTGATAAACTCTTTGCAGAGCTGAACTCTAAACCTAAATTTTAAAATTATTCATAAAAAACATTAATAGTGAAGTGGCAGGAATGAACACGGAAGATATATTAAAAGATGTGAAAAAGCTCATAAAGACAATAATCCCACCGTCGATCGAGATCACGAACATAGAGCTTGAGGGCCCGGATATTGCAATTTATACTAAAAGTATGGAAGAATTTGCAGATAACAATGATATTGTTCGCCAGTTGGCCCAGGGGTTACGCCGTCGAGTTGCGATCCGGCCAGACCCCAGTCTATTAATAGACACCGAGCAGGCGGAAGCAGAGATTAGAAAGATCATCCCTGAAGAAGCGCAGATCACGGACATTTACTTCGCTCCTGATTCCGGGGAAGTAAATATCGAAGCATTATCACCCGGGTTGGCTATAGGCAAACACGGCTCTACGTTAAATGAGATCAAAAAACACATCGGTTGGGCGCCAAAGGTAGTTCGCAGTCCGCCAATACCTTCCAAGACCATCCGTGAGATCCGTGGATATTTGCGAACTGTCATAGATGATCGCCGAACCTTCTTACGCAAGATCGGAAGAAAGATCTACAAAGACATATCCGAGGATAACAATTATGTTCGGTTAACCGCACTGGGTGGTTATCGCGAAGTTGGTCGGAGCTGCTCACTTCTAAGCACACGACATAGTAAAGTTATGATAGATTGCGGGGTTAATGTTGGATCGGACACCGAGAGTTCACCATACTTGAATGTACCTGAGGTTCTACCCCTTGAAACACTGGACTGTGTAGTGATCACACATGCGCACCTTGACCATTCCGGGCTGGTGCCGTTCTTATTCAAATACGGTTATGATGGTCCGATCTACTGCACAGCACCCACGCGAGACCTGATGTCTCTATTGCAGTTGGATTATTTAAAAGTGGCAGTCGCGGAAGGCCGCAAGCCACCATACGAATCTAAAGATATTCGTGAAGCTGTAAAACACTGCATACCGTTGAGATATGGTGATACCACAGATATAAGTGCGGAAATTAGATTGACACTCCACAATGCCGGGCATATTTTGGGCTCGGCAATAACTCATTTTCATATAGGTGACGGATTACATAATGTGGCGCTCACGGGTGATATTAAATATGAAAAGACATGGCTGTTCAATGCAGCGGTGAATAAATTCCCACGATTGGAAACGTTGGTGATCGAATCTACTTACGGTGGTCATCAAGATTACCAGCCGCACCGAAAAGAAGCTGGAAACCAGTTGAAACGGATCATAACTCAAACATTGACAAGAGAAGGCAAGGTTTTAATTCCAGTGTTTGCGGTTGGCAGGTCACAAGAGGTCATGATCGTTTTGGAGCAATTAATGCGCACAAAAGAGATTCCTAACTGTAAAATATATTTGGATGGCATGATAATGGAGGCAACTGCAATACATACGGCCTATCCGGAGTATTTGAACAATCAACTTCGGACCCAGATATTCCAACGTGGTGAGAATCCGTTTCTTTCAGAAACATTTGTTCATGTTGATAACAGGGAGAAGCGCGAGAAGATATGCGATGATACCGAGCCATGTATAGTTTTGGCAACCTCTGGCATGTTGAACGGTGGGCCGGTAATGGAATATTTAAAGGCCATGGGGCCGGATAAGAAGAATACTTTTATTTTTGTAGGTTACCAGGCCGAGGGAACGTTGGGCAGGAAAATACAAAAGGGTGCAAGAGAAGTGAATATTAACGAAAGAGGCAAATCGATAAAGGTCGAAATAAAAATAAATGTGGAAACTTGTGATGGTTTTTCCGGGCATTCAGACAGGAAACAATTGCTGAATTATATCTACAATTTGGAACCAAAACCCGAACGGATCATCATGTTCCATGGTTATGAAACCAAATGTTCTGACCTGGCAAGCACGATTTATCAAAAATATAATGTTGAAACCCGGTCGCCGATGAATCTGGAAACAATACGATTCGTTTAAAGAATCTAATAATTTAATGAATTCTTCAATTCAGAGATCTTACTTTGATTTTTTCTTCTTACCCATATCGAAGTCAGGAGTTTTCTCATCATTCTTATCCATCAGAAGCTGGTAAATCTTCTCTAAAACAACATCACTTTCAGCCTTGCGGGCTTTAGCTTTTTTCTTAATCTCTTTTTCGTTAAGTAATGCTCTGACCTTTAAGCCCATTGTCATAATTAACAAACCTTTTTACGGATATAATCATAGCTTTATTTTAAATACATATTGCCCTAAACAATTTTGTTATGAGTGATTACCTTGGCTAATAAATAGATATTAGAACTAATATATAAATATTTATGGTTTAGTAAATTATTGCTGGGTTTTAATAATAATTCCAGTCATTTGAATGGTTTTTTCAAATAAATAACAAATCAACGGGAATGTGATTAGCTGGTGATGATTATGGGATTGGGGAATGCAATTTATTATGGCTGAGCAGGGTAATGCGATTTATTCCTACTGAGCAGGGGAAAGGAAATGGCCATTTAATTCCCTATTCCCCTATCATCGATATTTATTCTATTCACTTATCATCTTTATTTGATCCATTCCCGTACATGCATTAATTGATCAATTCAAATAAGCAGTAGTTTATCCATTTTACACCCTCCCCCAGTGCTTTCCAACGATAACTAATCGAAACGATCTCCCCTCCCCAAACGGTTTTATTTTTTAAATGATCGTAGTGGTCAGCCGAAGGCCCAATTAGAGTTCTTCCAGTATTTCAGTGATCTTTTTGACACATACATTCAATGCCATTTCCACATCACCAATACCGTTCATCCCTGCCGCACCTGGGTGGCCACCCCCCTCGCACGTAAGTTCGACACCTATACTTTGAAAAAGCTTACCCAAATGCACACCTGCATCAACAAGTTCAGTGGAAATTCGGCCACTGATCTGTAATTGTTTATTGCGTTGAGCACCAACGAACCCAACATCGGCGCCTAATATCATTAACTGTCTACACATAGAGGCCTCAAACGAACTCAATCGAGATACTGCCACCAAATACTTGTTCACTTGCCTGAAGATCAACCGTTGTGCGCCTTTCAAATGAGCGATCCTTCGGGAAATTTCTGGAGTCTTTGTATTTTCCAGTATTTTTAAAATGTTACCCATACTTGTTTTGCTGAGTTCCAATAATCGACCAAAATTAACAAATGATTGCGAAGTTGCATATTTGAAGTGTCCGGTATCTGCCAGGATACCCACCAATAATGCAATGGCAATTTTTGGCTCAATTGGAAACTCAATGAACTCTAAAAGTTCAAAAATGATCTCGGCACACGAGGTTTTGGACTCATCGCAATAATATAACTCAGTTCCCCAGAGGTCATTTTTCATGTGGTGATCCAGAACTATAATGTCCTTGGGCAAGTCATCGGACATGCCCAGTAAAATGGGAGTTGAGGTGTCCAGAATTACAATGGTCTTAAACCGCTTGAGCTCTGGTGAGTGTAGAATTTCAATCTCCGGGAAATAATTCAATAGGTCCTTGCTTAAGTTACTAATTTTTTGAAATACCCCAATACGGTACTCTGGAAAAGCACTCTGAAATGCAATTGCACTCACCACCGCATCGATATCCGCATTATGATGTAATAAAATTAAACCCGGCTTTTGTTTGAGCCGTTCGATAATTTTTTGGATGATCTCATTGTTTTTCATTATAGATTCACTTATTAAAAAGTTCATTCCAATTCCTGAACCGCTTTTGAGATGTCCTTCTGCAGTTCAGTATAACGCTCTTTCAATTGATTCTCCTGACGCTCTAAGGTCTTCATTCGTACATCAAAGGTTTCTTGATGTTCGGTCAATTCTTTTTTAAGCTTCTTTATATCATCAATTTTAAAAAGCAATGAGCCAACCTTGTTGTATATGACAATATCCTTAGATGCCTTATTGAGTTCTTCAAGAGCGTTATTAAGTTCACGAAGTTGGGAATCGACTTGAACACGCTGGGTAGTTAGCATCTGTAATTGTTGTCGTACCTGCTCAAATTGCGATAACTGATTTTGAACCTTCTGTGATAGTTTCATTAAAAATTCCTCCAGGGACACATATTTATAAATTTTATAATGACGACACTAAATCTACTGATCAATATCTCTTTTCTGGCTGAGATCAACCGTTTTTGCAATAGATATCACGCAATCGAGCCAACGTAAGTACGAATTTATAGCACCGCGTAATGCATTTGTGGTTTCAGCTTCTATGGTTATTAACACTCCCAAATTGATTTCTGTTATATTAACTTGTGTTCTTGGTACGGGTCGTCCGGCTTCGGGTAATAATGAACACAATGCGATATTTCGTAACGGGGCCTCAAGTTCTATGGAGATATCCACTTTTCTCATGATATCATAAAAAGAGATAATTATAAAAAAATGTTTCGCAAAATGAATGATAATTGACACATTTTTTTAAAGTCAAATTTTTAAAGTAAAATCTTAAACCACAACAATTCTTTATAAAAAAATTGTCTGTAACTAAGATTTCTTAAAAAATGCATTACAAATAACTCAGAATTCTTACCCCGTCAAAAGTTCTGATTACTTTTAGCTTTTAGCTGGGTAAGAATTCTTACCTCAATGTTATTTATTATAAGAATTCTTAGCTCAAGAATAATTTGTGCCAACAAATTGTTCGAGTTTTACTTTTCCTTTAAGATTCAAATAGACGTCATAAAAAAATTACGTATATTACCGCTCCCTTTTACGAAGCAATATATTTTTATCTTGCCTTGATCACTTTACGGACGTTTGGACGATCTTTATAAAAGATCTTCGAACCACACTTTTCACATTGTATCTCAACACTGTTCATATCAGATCTAATGGGTTCCTTACATCTTGCGCATTTATACATATTATCGCCTTTCCGGATCTTTATTATCCACATTTTTTTCGTTTTTAGTTTCGGTTTCGGCCTTTATTGTTTTGACAACTTCTTTTTGTTTTTCTATGTTGATCGCCGCATTTCTGCTTTCACCCACAGCTGTGGTTGGTAAATATGCTCCGCCGGCAAATGTATAACCGCAGTGTCTGCAACACCAGATGGCAGTGCTGACACGTTTTACTGCTTTATAATGACATTCCGGACATGTATGCTTTTGCTTCTGATGTTGTTCCAATTTACTGACACGTCTACGTAACTTTACACCATAGCGTGGGCCGAATTTACCGGCAATGCCAACTTTTTTAGTTCTTCTTGTCATTAAGTATCTCCAAGTTCAGCTCATATCTCAAATCATTAATTACTTGGGGTGCAAGCCATTAATATCATTATCATATTTGAATATTTAGGTAAAAATAAAAAAAATATTACATTTAATAATAAAAAATCTTTACTTAAACCTAACTTTCGATCATTTTCATTTCGGCATTTCCTTTGGTCTTTGCGTTTATCTTATCAAAGAGCTCGGTTTTCAAACCGGCAGGTAGTTCTAATAAACCGATCCAACTACCATCCTTTTGCCATTCATCTTTAGTTATCTTGCCAAAATTCTTCAGATCACTAAAGCATTTACCATAATCTTCGCCCGATAATCTAATAGCAAGTACAAACTTCTCGAATCTAATTGGGATAATGGGTTGCAGCTTTTTTAGAATTTGTTGTATCTGTGCATCCACAGACTTAAAAGGATCGATCGATATCTTTGCTTCGGTCATTGCCATCTCGATTCGCTGCGGTGGATGCGGTGTTTTGGTTTGCGGATTGATCGCATTGCGCACGATCATTGCTATGATCTGCTTACGTTTATTCTCCATCATTTCCTTGCGCTGTTCGGTTGTTAATTGTATCTCGCCTTTAACTATGATCTCTTGAGCGATCTTCTTTGTTTCTGTTGTATTGAATATTTTCATCAGGCTTTCAGTTGATGCTCTAATACCCTTATGCGAATCCTTAAAAACCGTATCTATCGCCATAAAGTTCAAAATATCAAAATTATCCCCTAAATCTTCCTTATTTCGAATCTTCGAAACGATCTGAGGATCCATGAGCACTTCAAAGCGCTCCCCCGTTGAATCTAATCTTGCAATAACCGCATCATCCATAGATACCATACATTCAACTCCAAATCAGCTTTAGGTATCCAATATAATTATTATTAACCAATAACATTTCTATTGAGAAGATCATTATTTCTTTTTTAATACGGATTCAACATATTTCATAACTTTTATCGGATCCATCTTTGCGAAAGCTTTATCTTGCATCACGGTAGCAATTTCCAAAGCAGGACCATTCAGCCCACCCTCTGTTGCCGCATTCAATGACCGAAGTCCCAGATCGATAGTTTTTTCAAGAGACATATTTTCCTTAAATTCGTCTTCGAACATTTCCATAACCGTGTTTCGGCCTGCGCCAATGCTCCCGGCTTTATATTCCATAAGTGCGCCACTTGGGTCCGTTTCGAATAAATGTTCTCCATTTCCATCCACGCCTGCCACCAACATGGCCGTTCCAAACGGCCGGACACCGCCATATTGTGTATAATTCTGTTTAAAATCACAGATCTTTTTGACAAGCATCTCAACATTGGTTGACTCACCATATGTAATTTTATTGATCTGAGCCTCGATGCGGGCACGATTAACTAATACGCGCGCATCGGCTACTAACCCTGAGGTTGCACAACCAATCCGATCATCGATCTTGAAGATCTTTTCGATGGACATGGGTTCGATCAATTTACTAGTGATGCGTTTATCGATAATTAACGCAACACCATTTTTGAATTTTAAACCTACAGTAGTGGTTCCGCGTTTGACAGCTTCACGGGCATACTCTACTTGGAATAACCTTCCGTCAGGTGAAAATACTGTAATAGCACGATCGTATGCCATATTACCAGGTTGCATAAAGAACACTCTCGATTTATTTAACTATATTTAAAGGGTAAAGAATTAACTTATCTAAATACTTTTTCCTTGCACTACGTATTGTTCCAGTAGTCCCCAGAGTCTCGATTTTAACGGGGTTTTTTGAATTTCCGATCATGTTAATCGAGCATAATAGTTTGATCGTTTTGGCCTTATCCAAATGATGACATCTTACAAGACCGTAATTATTTTTAACTAGAATAACCCATGGAAAGTTTAAGAATTGGTTGGAGTCTTCATTTTCCGACGAGTTCGGATCCATTATACGATAGGGATAATACATGTTCATCAGATTATTTAGAGTATAGATGAAGTCACGTTTTGTGATTATCGAATTCGAGTTCAATTTAAAAATAATATATCTTTTTCTACCAATTTTTGATTTTACTACCATGTTGGAATTGCCTATTAAAAGCCATGTATTTAGTCATTTCGATGTCTATAAAGATATAAATTAAAGAATAACGATAAAAATAAATATAACTATTATTAATGTAAACATTTTAACAATAAAACTTAATATAGAATAAAACAATAGGATAAATAACTACAATAGCCAAGGGGAGTATCTAATGAGATTATTACTGAAAACCCAAATAATATCATTTTCAATTTTAATTCTATTATTATTTCTTCCTGGCTTATGTTTAGGTGAAATCCAAGATGAATCAAAATCGGTTAATCATACAGTACTTCTGGAACCTGTACAATCTGGAGGTAACATAGTACCAGTACCTATAGGTCTCAAACAGAATAAAGAGCTATCACCGGAATTCCCTAAGAAAGATAGTACAGACTCGGTTGTCAGTTGCCCGAACGGTTTTACACCCGCGTGGTGGAGCATTCGTAAAAATCGTGGTAGTACGGAATGGCGTGATGTCGGTACCTGGGAAACACCAAAAGTAAACAAACCACTTCAAGCCCAGGGAACAGTTGGATTTGCTATCTGGGTAATCTTTAGAGGCTCAGGTCAACCGACCACTTCAAACTTTGAATTTAACTGGCTACGTAATGATGAGACAATTGCAACCATACTTGTAGAAGATGTGAATTTAAGAAGTGAGATGAACCCACTAAAAATCGAAGCAAATGCCCATTTAGTCAACCAGACCCCATTCGCAGCCGGTGATGTTTTTAAATTATATATTCGCTGCCAAATAAGTCTAGATGGCACTCAAATTCTATACGGCTCACGTGAGCATTTCTCGGCAGTAATAATGGTATGTGATCCTATTGATATCGTAGATATCAAAACAGACAAAGACTGCATCAAATGTATTTACAATGATGGGTTCCAGGCCAATCCAAACAGCATGACATATGTTGCAAAACTGGATAATATTATTGTTCCCGCCATTCCCGAACTTCAAACCGAGACCATTAATGAAATGAATTACCGTACCGTGACATGGAGAATTAACATAAAACCGGGCACACATAACATAGAAATAAGTATATCATACATAGAAAACGACAACTCAACATTTGTAACATTAACAAAACAGATCACAATAAAAAAAGAACCCGAACCAAACTTTCTCGGAATACCACTTTGGATAGTACATACGATCGTAGTCCTGGTAGCGATCGCAATAGTTGCTGGAGTCGGATTAAAACTCCGTTCACGTTACGAGGAGCGGCGTTGGCTGGAGCTCGAAGCCGCGGGCTTTGAATAAAATAAACGCTGATAATCTATTGATCAATGGGATAGATCCATTAATTAATTGGTGATCAATAATTTATTGATCGTTTTGCTAAGCATTTATTTTCACTCAAAGAACTTTCTTAGTCTAAGTTTATCTTCCAACGACGCATCGATCTTCAATTTTTTGGTAATTAAAAATGCTTTGATCGGACTGATCTCTTTATTGATCAACCCGCGAAAAGTTGCATCATCCGAACTTATTAAAATATCCGGGTCATCCATGGCGCCTTCTTTGAGCTCGCCTGCTTGTTTATTCTCCAAGATCGTATAATAAGTCGGACCATCAGTTACCTCGATCT
The DNA here is from genome assembly GCA_020696345.1 of Thermoplasmata archaeon. GTDB lineage: Archaea > Thermoplasmatota > Penumbrarchaeia > JAEHCK01 > JAEHCK01 > JAEHCK01. Next base: position 14,815 of record JAEHCK010000008.1, read on the forward strand.
GAATGGTACGCACAACACCGTCAAACTCTTCTTGCAGCTTCTCGTTCATATTTAATCTCTCGTTAAATTTAGTGATTTGGGTGTTCAGTAGATCGTACATAGAAATGCCTCTTTTACACATATTATCAACCGAATTCATCTAAGGTTCTATTTGAACCAAATAATCTTTTTAACAACTTTTCAGATGTCTTCCATGACCGTCGTGTATGGGGCGGTAAATCCCTCTTCTCCCTTATCCAATTTTCTAAGAATTTTATCGTAATCGGATCAGCAGGATAACCGCTGCCGATCTCTGCATTTAACTCTTTTGCGATGATACGTACTTGATCATCACGCTCGGTCTTGGCTAGAATAGATGCTGCGGCTACTACAAGATAGTCTTCATCAGCCTTATGTTTGGATATGATATGTCCTTTTTTCACACTCTTTTCCAAATAGTTTTTAAATCTCTCCTCGTTGGCATCAGCAGCGTCTACAATTATCGTTGTATCATCATCCGGGTTTAACCTGTTGATCACCTCTCCGAACTCGTCACCTTCCAACTGGTTTAGGTTTTGTTCTTTTCGGCGCTGATCTATCTCATCGGCCGAGATGATCTTTACCGAATATTCACCCAACTTTTTAATTTCCTTAGCCAACCACTCGCGGCGCTTTGGTGAGCATTTTTTAGAGTCACGTACACCCAACATCTTCAATAACCCGTTATGATCCTCGGAACTTATCTTGAACCCTGCAACAACTAACGGACCGATCACCGGCCCACGGCCGGCCTCATCTACGCCTATCAAACTACCCATGTGTGACCCAAAAGGTCTGTTAATATATCAAATTTAACTCATTAACCCTATTTACTCTTTCCTTTCTCCAGACCTTTAACAAGTATCGTTAGTGTACTGTTGATCGGAGTAGGAATATTATTCTTATTTCCCACACGAACCACGGCACCGTTAATGGAGTCGATCTCGGTTCGTCTACCTTTTTCCAGGTCCTGCAGCATACTGGACTTATTATCCGCCGTGCGTTCAACAACACGTTTTGTACGCTCCAGTAAATTACCTCTCGACCCTTTCGGTAACTGAACACCCGTGGTTTTGGCTACATTGATCACTTCGTTACAAGTATTTTCCAATAACGCCTCGAGTCTCTTTTCTCGCAGCAGCCAACCGTTCTTAAGACCCGTTATCGCGGTGATCGGGTTTATGCTTGCATTGATCGCCACCTTTGTCCAGAGCTCGCCAGTTATATTATCGGTCAACTGTGTTTCTACTCCGGCCTCGGTAAATATTTTTGAGATATTGCGCGCGAGCTTGGCATTCTTTGGTTCGAAACTGCCCACGATGGTATCACCGAAACCGGCATGGTACACCTTACCTGGACTCAAATATGTTACACCATGACATATCGTACTGCCAAGTATAATATTGTCGGGAAAAGCCTCTCGCAACAATTCTGCATTCTCCAGACCGTTCTGTAGGGATAATAAGATCGTGTCATTGCCGATTATCGTTTTCAGGTCCGGTACGATACCTGCAGTATCATATGATTTTACGGTAACTAGTGCCAGGTCTGGCGGGCCACAGCCGGTTTTTAACGGCTCAACGTTCTCAAATGCGATGATCGATCTTGGTTTCAAGGAAATTTGTGTTTTTCCCGAGATCTCCAAGCCCGAATCACGAATTGCAGTCATGTGCACAGGTCTTCCGATAAAGGTGACATTGTGCTGCTGCGCTAATACGCCTCCGATGAAACTACCCATGGCCCCAGCACCAAAGATAAGTACTCTCATCGGTTGCTGTAAAGCAATTCTAATATAAAAATAAGTATGATAAAAAATAGTATATAATGAGATCACAATGCTGAGTTGATGTTCATTTTCGGCCATGTCGGGCTCACAATCGGCTTAGTACTATTACTGCTTATAACGATCAATAAGAGCGAATTGATATCCAAGCTCGATTTTAGAATAATTGCCGTATTTGCCATGCTCCCCGATATTATCGACAAGGTTCTGGGCCATCTATTTTTCTACGGCATTCTTAACAACGGCCGATTGTTTGCACATACGTTAGCGTTTTTGATAGTATTCTCGATAATATTCTACCTGGTGGTGCGAACATACTGGTGGTTATACACGCTGCCAGTGCTCACACATTTGGTATTTGATCTCATGTGGTGGACCCCGGAAACACTGCTCTGGCCTGCGTACGGCTGGGGGTTTAAAAGATTGGACATGAATGTATGGGCGCACTGGTCATCGGCACTGTTCACCAACCCGTTTATCATTTCAACGGAGATACTGGGGGGTATTGTGATCGCCTGCGTGGTTCTGTATTTCAGGTTATACATCCTTGATAATTTTGTAAAAGCTTTACGCACCGGAAGACTGGAGTGGAGTGCTCAATAAAAAAATGTTTCGTAAAAGTAACAAATCGTTTCACATTTTTTTAACAATTCGAAAGTCCCTGGTCAGCATATGCAATTCACGCTCTTCTAATATACACGGGTCAATGGGGATAAGTAGCCGTGCATTGCTGCCCATTACACAATCGTTTAATGAATGAACTAGATTTAAAATAGTTTTAAAACCGTTCTGCTCAATTAAATATTCGATCCCTTCAAGTAAAATCACTGCATTATTATTTTCCTTTATGAACTTATCAATTATCGTATTCAATTTAAGTAAGAATGTTGGCGCCACCACATTTTTTTTAACGGAGGCATCGGTTGATAACCAGTATAGAGGTATTTTTTCTAATTGAAAATCCCCTCTGATCCGTTCTGGATGCATACGAGTTATACATAACCCATGAAAATCTTTTTTAAGAAGCTCCTTAAAGATCTTGAAACTTTGTTCTGGCTTCTCCTCCTTTATGACATATCCAGCACCGGGTTTTATCTGGAAATCGTTTATTTTTACCGAGAGTAATTTCGACAATCTGTATTTTCCAGGAACCTTGGGTCGCATTACAGTTCGCTTTGGTGTAATTGCATTAGGTTTTTGTACCTGTGCAAAACACCCCATCCCCATTGGACTTCCCACAGCTGGACCATGACCATGATCTAGACCTAGACCAGCTTGTCCATTTACGTTCACTGATGGTGCTATAATTTGCTTGGGTGTTACCAGAGGTGATTTTGGAAGAGATTTAACGATTAAGTAACCCAGTTTAAAAAATGCATTCTCTACATTCTCACCGGTTTTTGCACTGGTAAAATAACAATTTACTCCCTCTTTTTTAATAAATTCTTCAAACTCTTTAGTATTAACTTTAATCTTCTTTTGTAAATCAATTTTATTTGCAAGGTACATGATCGGGACTTTACCACATACCGAAAATAGCTTATTTTTCCAGTCAAGTAAATTAGCAAAAGTTTCTGGCCGAGTTATATCACAAACGATCAGTGCACCTTGAGAGAGCTTTAAATATTTATCCAAAGGAAAATTGATCATTTTGTGACCCATAATATCCCAGATCATTGTTGTAAGTGCATAATCCGGACCATTATTGAGGTTATTTATTTGCATAACTTTCCTAGAAATTCTCGCACCAATGGTATGGATATAACTATCTGAAAACGAATTGAAAATATATTGCTGTATAAGGGTGGTCTTACCAACGCAAGGGTCGCCTATCAAGCAGATCTTAACCTTAATTCGTTTTAAATTTTTCATGCCGATCATTGCTCATTTGAAATTATTATTTTAAACCAGAATAAATGCATGATAAAGCCTAAAGCTCATAGTAATTCATGTCGGTTTCTACTCCAATTCTCTTCACTTAATCTATAATTATAATCCTACATATATATTTCTATCTATATTGTAGAATTACCACAAAATGTCAATAAAAATATAATTATATCTTTAAAACTTTAAGACAAAAAACATAGATCAACAACAGGTTGTATAATTTCAAAAGTAAAATCTTAAACCACAACAATTTTTTATAAAAAATGCATTACAAATAACTCAGAATTCTTACCCAGTCAAAAGTATACTTTTTCATTTTACATTTTGACTTTTATTATGCTATCACCCACCGGAGATCAATGGAAGTACGAGGTAGAGTGCAATAATCGTGCCCATAATAGCTTCTCCAACTATCATACCTGTTGCCATCATATATGAGTCTAACAGTTTTAAAGTCCTTTTCCGCTCGGTCCATTTTTCTGCTTTGGCTTGTGGTTCAACGATCTTTTTCTCCCATAGATCGCGACCTGCGCCACCCAGAAGCATTGGTATCTGTATTCCCAGTGGTAAATACATGCCCAGGCCAAATGCAGTACCCATGCCGATCAACAATTCGATAAAGATACCCAGGATTATCCCAATGAAAAACACGGAAAGATCGACCTGGCCCACCATCAATATTTTTGCAAAAAGCTCGAATGCATGAGCCTGTGGCGCCGCAAGATTAAGCACACCCGTGCTTAAGCCAATTGACAGCACGACTCCGGATAAAGCCGCTATTATCGCGCCAGGAATAATGCCCGGCGTCAGGGCTTTGACCAGGTGATAGGGCCTATTACCACAATATATACCATTTTTAAAATTCAATATGATGTCCCCGGACATAGAGATCGCGCCGCCAAACACGGTGGTGCCGACCAAAGCCATGATCAAGATCATACCTCTGCTCATGTGTAGACCGATCGCATCTAACCCGACAAATGTACTGACTAACATTAATAGAACAATGAATGAAGTTGCCGATACGGGCTCGGTACCTGTTTCACCCATAACTTTTACGGCAATTGCACCTAAAAAGAAAGTTGTACTAACTAACAGTGCTGAAAAAACAAATGATTGGATAACTGGAAACCCGCCTACCAAAAAGACGATCCCAACGCCAAAGAACGTTACAATTATCATTGCCTTAATATGAGATAGTGGCCATTCATACCATCCCTTGTATGGAATGAATATTTTTTTTCCCACGCTCTTTTTTCCACCCCCGGTTCCATCACCACCATCCGAGTCGCCTCCTTTACTGGCTTTCACCATATCAACGGTAACCGTTTTAAAGACCGGAGCCATTTTAATGAGCGCTGTAAACCCTGCGCCAAGTATACAACCAATTGCCATGATACGAGCGATATCATACCCGGCATAGGCAGGGGTAAGGGGTAAATTTATCAGTTCGGGGTGAAAAATTCCCCAGCAGTTGTTGATCGCAACGGTCGTGCCCGCCTCGGCATAATAATATGGCACGTTAAAATGAACGGCCAGAGGTATTACAACGAACCAAGTAAACGCGGTACCCAGAAAGATCAATAAGGCCACTTTAAATTTCATGAACCAGCCAAGACCGAATTGGATGGGGATCAAGGTGAAAGTAAAATGTGAATATTGCGCATCTGAAATGGGCTGCATGATATCTCCGTTTTGATAATATTCGCTCCCAAACATATGGTCGAGAATGGATCTTTTACCAATTGGGAAATCCCTAAAAAAAGTAAAGAATGCCACTGCGGATATCCAGAAAGACGCCAACCTGACAGACCTTTTTGCTTCCTTGGACTGTATTTTCCCCACGGTATTAGATAGGTCTAGTAATTTTACAGTGGCTTCGAACCCCGGGACAGGCAGGGGGTCTTCCACTAACCAAATTCTACGAAATATAATGAAATACAACACTCCAAGTATGCCACTCAATATTGTAGCAATAATTGCGATGAGGACAATACTGGCTGGAATTATAGGCATATATGCGCCGGCCTCACCGATCGAGGAGTCCCAGACTCGATATTCTTCACCTAAGAATCCACCAACCGCTAATAGATAGATCGCAGGAAATGTAAAAACAAAGCCAGTACAGATCATTGCGGCACCATTACTTGCAGTACTGCTAACGTTAATTTCTGCTGGATTCCATTTTAAGGCCAGGCCGAGCAGGAACATAACGTACCATGACCCGGCAACTACCAGACCCACTTTTAAACCAACATACTGGTTGACCAGTGCAAATATTGACCCGATGAAGATCGCAATAAAGATCTTTTTCCAGCTCCACGCGCTGAGTTTAAAACTCTCGGTACGGTTTTTCTCATCCAGATACTGTTCCAGAACACCCGTATTAAAATTTGCGAACATTTCGGTATCGAACCAGTTCAGTTCACCGGTCTCGATCTTACGTAAACCATCGGCGGTAACCGGTTGTCGGTATGCTGAACGCCTGACCTTGCCAACCATCAAGTAATTTGGTAATGTTTTAAACTAATTAAAAGTTGTCAAACGGGGATGGTAATCGTGATGAATTGATGCTGAACAGAAGCCTGGTTGAGTTGATGTTGAATAGAAACCAGGTTGAGTTGACGCTGAACAGAAGCCTGGTTGAGTTGATGTTGAATAGAAACCGGCTTCTGTCAATCGATAATCCATCACGGCTTCTGTCAATCGATAATCCATCACGGTTACTGTCAATCAACAATGAATCACGGCTACTGCCAATCAATAACTCATCACGGTTACTGTCAATCGATAATCCATCACGGTTACTGTCAATCAACAATGAATCACGGCTACTGCCAATCAATAACTCATCACGGTTACTGTCAATCAACATCCCATTAAATTATATATACGAAAAACCAATGTATATGATCGATGAGAGGAGAAGTTGATAAACTAAAGATCCTGCTCGCTTTGATCTTCATATTTCAAGGACTAAGCATTGCTGTTCTGGCACACCCTCTTGTAAATTACACCCATCCCGCCATGCGATTGGTCGGGGTATTTCTAATGGTGGCGGGGATATTGTATATTTATTTCAAGTACAAATTTGCCAGGGAAATAAAAGCCGTGCAAAAGGAAAAGGGCCATTTAGGTGCGGGTGCCCGTGCAGATAGATTAAAAAAACAAATAATGATGGGAAAAGCATACAAAAGGGCGGGAGGATCCAAACCCGAACCCGAGGATAAGAGCAAGAGCATCCTGACCAAATTTATGGAATGGATCTTTGAAAAGACCGAGGCGATCTCACCGTATATGCTGCCAATAATCGGTGCGATCATCATCGATGCGGTCATAATTTATAATATCCTGATCCGAAGGGCCATTGAACTCCATGGCTTCGATGCAATTACGATCGCATTCGGTGTAAGCGTAATATTGTATAATTACATACCAAAACAGTACAGTTTTGCCCGTGATTTTCTTGTATTCTTCCTGGGCCTTTTGTTTTTCATTATGATCTTCCCGCCGATATTTTATGATTTTATGTTCGGAACGGGCGGTAATGCCGCGGTCACCAAGATCTTTCTGGGTGACCCGCTTGTAGGTTTGCTGAACCTTGGCGGTATAGAAAGCTCGAGCAAGATCATAATCTCAGGCTCAGATGGAAAGGAAACGGCCACCGTGTTCTTTGTTCTGGCAAACGGCAAACAAGCGGCCGTGGGTATTGCCGAAGGGTGTTCTGGCATATTTACGGCAAGTATATTTCTGTCCGCGTTCATTACATTTGTATTACTGGAATATCGAAGGTTCGATCGCAAGGTGGGGCTGGTGATCGGTCTGGGGATATTTACAACATATGCAGCAAACATCTTCAGGATGACGATAATTATTCTGGTGGGCCATTATTATGACACCGATCCGGGTGATCTGGCGCACATGAGCTGGGCACATATAAACGCCGGTTGGTTGATCTTTCTAGCGTGGATAATACCGTTCTGGTTGCTGATGTATAAATATTTGATGAAGAGCGATCTCGGCAATAGTGATGAGGGGGAGAAGAATGGGAAGTGACGACATAATAATAGAATTTGATTAGTTGTTCTATATTTCGATCAATTATTAGGATGTTGGACGTTTCGATTCATTGATAGGATGTTCTATATTTCGATTTATTATTAAAATGTTCTATAATACAATTAATTATTAGGATGTCCTAAAGTTAGGTCATGGGTTATAGGTCAGGGGTAAGGGGTCAAAATTCAGTTGTCTGTTGACAGTTGTTAGTTGAAGAATTTAATGAATTATGTATAGCCGTCTGGTCAGTTAGTCGGATGGTCGACTAGTAGACTGATAGACCGGTGGACTATCTCTCATTACCACTCAATGATTTCTGAATACTAAACCATTAACCCATGAAGTAGTACTAGCATCTAACAACTGTTTGGATCAGGTGTTAGTTTGAGGAAATTCGCTGGTACCTAGCAACTGGCAACTAGCAACTAGCAACTGTTTGAGTCTGGGGTCAGGAGGAAAATCCCAAGCTCCAAATTCCAAGAAAAGGATAAAGCACATCTTTAGGCACCTTGCTGCCGGGGAACACCACCTTTTGGGCACATAATTGCCTAAGAAATCTCCAACTTAGGCACTCTACTGCCGAAAACTATATCTATGTGTATTATATTTTATAATATATGTCAATAAAAATGATGGATCTGGTAACACAAAATAAATGGTGGAAAGGGGCGGACTGGGAGAAAGAAGATCCCGATCTGAAAAAAATAAATATATACTTAGAAAGGAACTTGATAGACGTTAAGAGATCCCACCTGACAATATTAAGGGGGATAAGGCGCAGTGGAAAAACCGTTTATTTAAAAAAAATAGTAGGTAAACTCATCAAGGCGGGAGTGGATCCAAAAGATATTCTATATCTTTCCTGTGATAGATCGTCTAGGTCAAGGATCATAAATATTGCTAATGAGATAGTCATTAATAGAGGTGGTGGATATCTTCTATTGGATGAGATCACTTATATAGAAAATTGGGAGTTATTATTAAAAGAACTCTCAGAAAGAGGAGATTTCACCATCCTAGCAACCGGATCGAGTCCTATGGGTCTCAAATATAAGTGTGAGAGACTACCAGGTAGAGGAATTGAAGGTAATGAATACTATTTTAATCCATTTTCATTCAGAGAATTCATCAAGGTCTTAGTTAAAGTAGATCAGGATCAATTACCCCCATTAATTTCTGGCTCATTAGAGGAACTTAAAAATAACTTGGAGAATTCTTACTTTGACCCATCTAACCCAAATGTCTCCGAATTTAGTGCTTTTTACGAAGAGATTGAGAGGTTGTTTAGAATTCATATTCTCGCAGGAGGATTCCCGGAAGCAATATTGGATTATATTAATAATAATAAAATTGAGATAAACACTTACGAAACGATCATTAGAACAATTCTTGCAACGATTTCTAAAGAGGGTAAGAGCGAGAATACAGCAAGAAACTTATTAGAGATCTTGTTGAAAATAGGGGCCAATCGAGTCAGCTTTAGTGCACTTGAGAGGGAACTTGGTATTCATCATAATACTGTAATAGAATATCTTGAGTTATTGGAGGATTCTCGTATTATCTATGTTTTGAATTCATGGGATATAGCCAATAACAGGCAAGCACCCAAAAAACAAAAGAAGATTGTTTTTCAAAGCCCGTTAATACCTACGGCAATCTATCTTTATCTTAGAGGCGGTGGTTGGGAAGACGCTTTGGAGTTCGTTGATCGAAATCTTGAATGGCTCGTAGAGGATACTATTGCATCTCATGTTATCTGGTCGTATGAGAGACCTTTGTTAAAAGAAAAACATTCCTTTGCAGGTTATCATTATGGAAAAAAAGAATGTGACCTGGTACTCCGGATTAATGACCGATTCTTTGGCATTGAATCGAAATATGGTCATGTGAAAAAAACAAACTATCCTTTCAAGGTATTATATCTTTCAAAAGAAGAGCTTGGAACTGATATAGTGCCAACTTCTCTTTATCTATTAGGGTTGGAAAAAAGCTCACACAGCATTTAATTTATCGGATATCCCAAGCTCCAAATTCCAAACCCAAAAAAACGGTAGTATCCTTGATTAGACAGCTTTATCTCATCTGGCTAACATGAATAAGACCAGTAACCATTATGCGGTCTAATTTGGCACACTGCCAAAAAAACCATTAAGGTAAAGATTAGGGACTTAGATTAGACGCTTTGATTTAAATATTGAGTGGTGAATAAGAATACAAGCAGTAACTGGATGGAAAATGCAAAGTTTCGAGTTCATCGGTATTTGTGCCATGGACATCGGAAGTCGTACCGAAATTATTAAATATTCCGATTGTGTTTTATTTTTTGAATATTTGAAAAATAATTATAAATAACTTTAAATATACATAATAAATAATTAAAAATGCTAAACGATTAAACCTAGGGGTGACGTGTTGGATCTTGCCAACTTAAAAAAAAGTATTACCTCAACATATACTGTCTTTTTATTGTGCAGCATGGCCTTTTTTGGGTTTTTAATGATCGAGGACCTGGTAGATGAGGGTGGAGTTGAAGCCGCAACAATTCGATATGTTGGCGGCATAGGTTCGGGGAATTATTCAACCATTCAGGCGGCGATCAATGCTGCTAATGCAAGTGATACGATTCGGGTTTATACAGGATTTTATAACGAAACTATCTCTATTTCTAAACAATTGACCTTGATCGGGAATGGTACTGTAAATACCACGATCAATGGTACAGGTAATATTGTTACGATAACTGCAAATGGTGTTACCTTTAAATATTTTACAATTTCAGATTCTGGCTCTGCTTATTCCGGATCAGGGATCTATCTGAACAACGTGGGTACTTGTAATATAATTCAGAACAATTGCTCGAAAAAGAATAATGGCATCTATATATATACTTCAGATAATAATATAATTAAGCAGAATCATTGTTTTGACAATAATATCGGCATCAAAGAATATCATGCAAGTCGATTAAGCATTCCTTCAAATGAAAACGAGCTAGATGAAAATAACTGTTCGTTTAACAAAAATGATGGGATCAATTCTAATCAGGGTGATTCTACAATAAAGAATAATATTTGTTATAATAATACTGATTGTGGAATAGAAGCATTTGGTGATGAATTTTTTATTTATAAAAACGTCTGTAAATTCAATTCCAGAGGAATAAAAGGTACAAATTCTTTTACTATCATGGGATTTTCCACGGTTTCAATCTATTCTAATACATGCAATAATAATAAAAATACGGGGATAATTGGAGGGGCATACGCACCAATAGATTCCAATACAATCAAATATAACAAATATGGTGCTTCCTGTGGTGGTGACCAATCCGATGTCTATGATAATATATTTGACGGTAACTCTATTTGGGACCTAAGTGTATCTGGTGGAGATGATCTTGATATTAGGCGTAATAAGTTCAATAATAACATGCATATTGGGCACACTAGTTATGTAGGTGGTAATGAAATAGACTCAAATACATTCTATTCCGGTGGAATTATACTGGATAATGCAAAAGGTTGTGTATTTACCAAAAATATTTTTAATAATTTTGGATTTTTAATAAAAGAGATTCAGATTTTTCCTTCTTGGTCAGGAAAAAGAAATTATATTGCTACCTCTAATAAAATCAATGGAAAGAGTGTCTATTATTGGGAAGAGGTAAATAATGGAAAAATACCTAAAGGAGCTGGTCAAGTATTACTTGCCGATTGTAAAAATATTGAAATTAATGGCACAGGCATTAGCAATACTTCATGGGGCATACAAATCGGTCATTCTTTAAATATAACTATTACTAATTGTACATTTAATAATAATGAACAAGATATACATTTTTGGCAATCAAATAATTCTAATGTTGACAAAAATAACTTTGCGAATGGTAGTTTTGGAATTTACTTTAAAAATTCAAACAAGAATAATATTACTAACAATACATTCTTTTCAAAATCTAATTATGCAGTCTGTTCTAGTTCCTCATCAAATAATAATAAGATTTATCATAACAATTTTTTCCTGAACACTTGTTATGATAGCTGCACAAACCAATGGAACGATACCTATCCCTATGGCGGCAATTATTGGAGCGATTATACCGGGGTTGATAATTTAAAAGGTCCCGGTCAAAATATATCTGGTAGCGATGGGATCGGTGATACTCCTTATAATATCAGTGGTGGATCAAACAAAGATAATTACCCATTGATGAACCCCACTAATAATTTTACAACCGTTCCTACTCCGCCAACAAATCTTCAAACCACATCAGGAAGTGGATATATAAATCTGACTTGGGATATTCCTCCCTTCGATGGCGGTACCAATATTACTCATTATTGTGTTTACAGAGGAATCAAGACTGGTGATGAGACATTCTTAATAAATGTCTCTGGAAATTTTACTTATTATAACGATTCTTCGATTGCTAACGGAATTATTTATTATTATTACATCACGGCTGTGAATAAGGTTGGAGAATCTTTCCAGTCAATTGAAATAACTGGAGTATTTCCGATTTTACCAAATCCTCCCAATAATCTCACGACTACTTCGGGTGATGGTTTTGTAAATCTATCCTGGATCCAACCTGATAATAATGGCGGTTCTGAAATACTTTCTTATAGGATCTATCGGGGTTTGGCATCTAATAATAGTAACTATTTAGATCTCGTTGATGATAAATTGAGATTCTATAATGACACTTCAGTAATTAATGGGATCAATTATTATTATAATCTCACTGCTGTGAATGTGGTTGGTCAATCCAATTCGAGTAATGAGGTTAATTGTACTCCATTGGGTATCTCGGATGCGCCACAAAATCTAACCATAACTGCCGGAGATAAATATATTAATATAACCTGGAGTGAACCGCAAGATCCTGGTGGCACTGAAATAATTAAATATAAGATCTACAAGGCAAACCAATCTCAAGCAGAGATCTTTTTTACTTCTGTCAGTGGAAATATATTATTTTTTAATGATACCACAGTCACTAACGGTATCACATATTATTATTTTATCACTGCAGAAAACTGTATTGGTGAATCTATTTCATGTGATGAACTAAATGCAACACCGTTAGGTGTTCCGGGCGCACCGCAAAATCTCAATGCAACGGCGGGAGACATGTATATAAACTTGACCTGGACCAAACCTGATCATGACGGCGGTAGCGAAATAATTGAATATAGAATTTATAGAGGGAATGATCCAGGTACTGGAATTTTTATTGGATCTGTTTCAAAAAACACTTTCTATTATAACGATACAGATGTAATGAATGGGAAAAGGTATTATTATTATGTAATTTCAATCAACATTATAGGAAAATCTTTTATTAGCCTTGAAACCGATGCAATGCCATTAGGCCTACCGAGTGCACCTGAACAATTATTAGCAAACCTGGGAAATGGTTATATCCATTTAAACTGGCAGCCCCCCGAGGATGATGGTGGGGCGGGGATCTTGAATTATTATATCTATTGCGGCACTAATCCGGATAACAAGATGTTTTTGGCCAAGGTTGATAGCAATTTCAATGATTATAATAATTCGGATCTTATCAATGGCAAGAAATATTTCTATCAGGTTTCAGCTGAAAACATTGTTGGTGAAAGTAAAAGATCGATGGAGGTCAATGCAACACCCGTCACCGTGCCAAGTGCACCACAAAACTTACAGGCAACTTCCGGTGATTCATTTGTTAAAATAACTTGGTCTCCACCACTTTTTGATGGTGGGTCCCCAATAGTTAATTATCGTATATATCGAGATGTTTTCCCGGGCAAAGAAAAGTTTCTGGTTGAAATTGGAAATTTGTTGGAATTTCAAGACATGGATGTCATAAACGGCCAAACATATTATTATAGAATTATAGCAGTAAATTTTGGTGTGGGTGAGGGTGAATTTTCCAATGAAGTAAGCGCTACTCCTGCAACAATTCCATCCCAAACGTTGGGTCTGGTGGCCAACTCTGGTGATTCTTATGTTAATCTAACTTGGTCTTCTCCTTCTACCAACGGCGGTTATCCAATAACCAATTATGAAATTTATAAAGGTACAAAATTAGGTGAAGAAAAATCTATTGATATCGTTGGTAACGTTTTATTTTATAATGATACTGATATAATTGATGGGTTTATTTATTATTATAAGGTCAGAGCAAAAAATGTCATGGGCAAGGGAGAATTCTCTAAAGTAACAATTGCTACACCAGGTACGACACCATCTGCACCAACTATTAATCAGATAATATCGGGCAATTCTTATGTAAAGTTAGTATGGTCTTCACCGGTTTCGGATGGTGGCTTTAGGATTATGTATTATAACATCTATCGAAGTACGACCCCGGGAAATTATATAAATATCGCTAAAGTAGAGAACTTTACGATCTATATGGACCGAGATGTTGTTAATGGGGTTATTTACTATTACCGAATTAGCGCGGTCAATAAAATTGGTGAGGGGCACTTAAGTGATTCGAAAGATACGATGCCAATGAATCAACCTCCTACGGTAGTTATATCCGCCAATGTAACCGAAGGCTATTGTCCATTGAACGTATCATTTATTGGTTTAGGTAATGATATTGATGGCGTTATTGACTCATATAGATGGAATTTCGGTGATGGCAATACAAGTACCGAACAAAACCCATTACATATTTTTCAAAATGATGGAATATTTATCGTTACATTAATGGTAATAGACAATGACGGTGCTATAAAAGCGGCAGATCTTTATATAAATGTTAGCAAAAATGATGATGATTTGAATAATAGTAAAATTAAAGATAGAGATGGTGACGGTGTAATTGATTCATTGGATGCATATCCGGATGATCCCACTCGATGGGAAACAGAAATATTAAAAAAGAAAGAAGAAAACTATAAGAGCGCATGGTTATGGATTCCATTTTTGGTTTTAATAATAATTATGGTCATTTTACTATTATTGTTTTTGAAAAAACGCACAAACAAAAATAAACCTCGACGAAATGATTTAGCATATTCAGAAGATTTCGAAGACGATTATGTTGATCGGGACGATTAGGATGTTCTATATTTCAATTAATTAATGGGATGTTCTATTTTGTGAAAAATTATTGGGATGTTGTATATTTCGATTTTTTATTAGGATGTTGGACGTTACGATTCATTGTTAGAATGTTTGATTTTTTTTTCTTACAGTTGGTTCATCCTGCTATTTAATCGACAGATTTTACATCCAGATATCTTAGCTAAATATACAACATCCCGACATCTCTATGCCATATCTAACATCCTATCATACCCGCGTTATATCAAACATCCCGTTATCTCAACGACATATACAACATCCTGTAATGCCATCGACATATCCAGCCACCCATTTATAAATAATACCTAAAGAGTTTTATAATAAAATCCTTCTTCAAGTGCTTTCTCACCATCGAAGATCTTACGAACATCGATCAGCACCGGTTTATCGGACAGGAATTTCCAGATATCCTCCAGTGTCATCTTTTTGAACTCGTCATGGGCCACGGTCACCACCACTCCATCCATTTTCATGTGCAGCTCTTCCAGCGCCTTGACGTCGAACCCTTCGATCTCAGCTTTTGTTAGCAGTGGGTCGTAGCCGTAGCAGTCGATCCCGAATTCTTTTAGCTCCTTCACCAAACCGCGCACCGGTGATGACCGTGTATCGGGCACGTTCTCTTTGTAGGTCAACCCCATGATCAGCACCTTGGAATTCTTTAGCACCTTCCCGGTCTGATTCAACGCTTTGATGGTCATCTCGGCGATGTACTTGGGCATGTGATCGTTAATGGTTCTCCCGGCCAGGATCACCTGCGGGTGGTAACCGATCTGCTCGGCCTTATGCACCAGGTAATACGGGTCCACGGGTATGCAGTGCCCGCCAACCAACCCCGGGCTGTACCTGCTAAAGTTCCACTTGGTCGCCGCCGCATCCAGGACCGCACCAACATCCAAACCCATCTTGTGAAAAATGATCGTGAGCTCGTTCATCAACGCGATGTTCAGATCACGCTGGATATTCTCGATGACCTTGGCGGCCTCGGCGGTCTTTATATCTTTGGCCAGGAACACATTGGTGATCAACCGGTAAAGGTCGGCCAAGATCTCGGCGGACTCGTCATCCATACCGGCAACCACTTTGGTGATCTTATCCAGGTCATGTGCGGGATCGCCCGGGTTGATACGCTCTGGCGAATACCCGATCTTAAAATCGGTTCCGCATTTCAACCCCGATCCCTTTTCCAGGATCGGTCCCACGATCTCCTCGGTGACGCCCGGATAGACCGTGGACTCGAAGACCACGATCGAGCCCTTTTTGAGGTTTTTGCCGATGATATCCGCCGAGGATTCCACATACGACAGGTCCGGGTCCTTTGATCTTGTCACGGGCGTAGGTACGCAGATCATGATGAAGTCCGCTTGTTTGATCTTAGTTTGGTCAGTTGTGAATTCCAGGTTTTTATCGTTGTATTCTTTACACAGCTCCGCGATCTTGCTCTCAACGATGTCATAGCCGATGACCTTGAGATGTTTGGCGAAAGCTTCTGCTAAGGGTAGGCCGACGTAGCCCATGCCGACGACGCAGACTACTGCTTGTTTATTAGCTAGTTTATTTTTAAGCTTGGAGCCCATGATCAAGTCTCCTACAATCCTTCTTCACGTGTAATTGAAAAATCACCAATAGTATATATATTTAACCTTGGTTACATAAAATAATTATTAAACAAAATGGTTAAATTATCAGACCATATATTAAAATATAACAAAAAGTGATATGGTTTGGTTATTTGAAGAGAGATCGTATATTTTCAGTAGGTGAGAATAATTGGAAAAAATCAAGGCTGTTGCTCTTATCCCAGCACGAGCAGGTTCCAAGGGTATCATTGATAAGAATTTGAAAGAATTATGTGGAAAACCTTTGATCTATTACACAATCGATTCTGCTAAAAAAGCTCAAACCTTTGATGATATCATTATATCAACAGATTCTAAAGAAATTGCAAAGATAGCAGAAGAATTTGGAGCAAATGCACCGTTCATCAGGCCTGAACATCTGGCAAAAGACGGATCCACACAAATGGATGTCATAATTCACGCCATGGATTGGCTAGAAGAGAACAATAAAAAGTATGATCATATATTTTACCTTCAACCCACATCTCCACTACGTTCAGATCAAGATATCTTAAATTCATTTGAATTATTAAAGAAAAAAAATGCAAATGCCGTTGTATCTGTAACAGAGATAACAGGACATCATCCGCTCTGGATGAACACATTGCCTGATGACGGGAATATGGACAATTTTATTAAACCGGAAGCCAAGAACACTAACCGCCAGAATCTGCCAAAGCATTACAGGTTAAATGGTGCAGTATATCTGGCAAAATGGGATTACTTAAAAGAATTCAATGATTGGTATAAAGAGAGATGTTATGCTTATATCATGCCTAATGACAGGTCAATTGACATTGACACTGAGATCGATCTGATCACCGCTGAATATTTATTGAAAAGAACTAAAAAATAAGATGATAAAATGGAATATCCAGTCTATAAACCAGAGATAACAGAAAAAGAGAAAGAGTATGTACTCAAATGTCTAGAGTCCACTTGGATATCATCAAAGGGTGAGTATATTGAAAAGTTTGAACAATATATCGCAGATTATGTGGGAGTGGACCATGCAACCTGTGTTATGAACGGTACCGCCGCCCTACATTTGGCATTATTATGTTTGGATATCGGTCCGAAAGATGAGGTGATCGTTCCCGATCTTACATATATTGCATCTGCAAATGTAGTAAAATATGTTGGCGCCAAACCCATTTTGGTTGATGTTAACAAAGAAACCTGGAATATCGACCTGGAAAATATTAAAAGATCTTACACTTCAAAAACAAAGGCGATCATAGTAACTGACATATACGGTACCCCGGTTGACATGGACCCGATCATGGAATTCGCAGCAGAAAATAATCTATTTATCATTGAAGATTCTGCCGAGGCGCTTGGCGCCAAATATAAAGATCGCATGGCCGGAAACCTGGGTCATGTGGGCATATTCAGTTTTTTCGGAAATAAGACGATCACCACGGGCGAAGGCGGCATGCTGGTTACTAATGATGAAAAAATATATGAAAAAGCCAAAAAGATCAAAAACCAAGGCAACTCTGAAACAATCAGATATTACCATGATATACTTGGATACAACTTTCGAATGACCAATATACAAGCCGCTATCGGCTGTGCGCAATTCGAAAGATTAGAAGACATTTTAGAGAAAAAACGATGGGTCTACGATTTTTATAAGAGATATTTGGATGAAAAATATATTAAATATCAAAAAATATTGGATCATGCCAAATCGTCCTATTGGATGGTAAGTTTGCTAGTTAAAGATGTATTAATAAGGGATGAATTAATGGCTTATTTAGCTCAAGAGGGTATTGAAACCCGGCCGTTCTTCGTACCGATCAGTAAAATGCCCTATTTCGAGGATAAACATAATTCGAATTCAATATTGTTATCTGAGTGCGGTCTTAATATTCCGTCTTACCATTCACTACAAAAAGAGGATATTCTATTCATATCAGAAAAAATAAACGGATTTCTGGAGGTAATTGATTGAAGAAAGCCTTTATTACAGGAATAACAGGTCAAGATGGGTCTTATTTTGCGGAATTTTTATTGGATAAGGGTTATGAGGTCCATGGTTTGCGGAGAAGATCGAGCTCACCTAATATCCCACGAATTGAACATTTATACCTGGATCCACATATAGCAACTAACAATTTCTATTTGCATTACGGCGATGTTGGTGATTCATCTAATCTTTTGAGATTAATGCAAATGATCCAACCGGATGAAGTGTACCATTTAGCGGCCCAGAGCCATGTTAAAGTGTCGTTTGAAACACCGGAATATACGGCAAATGCTGATGCGTTGGGTACTTTAAGACTGCTGGAAGCTATTCGAATATTAGGTCTGGAGAAAAAATCGAAATTTTATCAAGCTTCCACTAGTGAATTATTTGGAAAGGTTCAAGAGACTCCACAGTCGGAAAATACTCCATTTTACCCCAGGAGCCCGTATGGTGTGGCCAAGTTATATGCTCATTGGATAACCGTGAATTATCGTGAGGCTTACAATATTTTTGCAGTAAATGGGATACTGTTTAACCATGAATCCCCTCGGCGCGGTGATACTTTTGTTACTAAAAAGATCACTAAAGCTATTGCAAATATGTTAAATGGAAAACAAAAGAAATTATATCTGGGCAATTTGAATGCTAAACGTGATTGGGGTTACGCGCCCGATTATGTGGAGGCAATGTGGTTAATGCTGCAGCAAGATAGACCCGATGATTTTGTAATTGCTACCGGTGAGAGTCATTCGGTTCGGGAATTCATCGAGAAGGCCTTTGAATATGTTGATATCGAGATCGAATGGCAGGGTTCTGGTGTGGATGAAAAAGGTCTAAATAAAAAAGACGGGACAATCCTTGTGGAGGTAGACCCATGGTATTTCAGACCAACCGAAGTTGAAATGTTACAGGGCGATTATTCGAAAGCTAAGAATATACTGGGCTGGGAACCCAAGGTAAAATTTAATGAACTGGTTGATATCATGATGGAGAGCGAATTAAATGGAAAAGAGAAATAAGATATATATTTCAACTTGTAATTTTAAAAAAAAATATGATAATGACCTAGTACACATACTTGAAAATTTGCCAACCTTTCATGATAAATTCGAAATATCTTCAGGGCATAGAAGTCAATTGAAAGATTTCAATAAGATTTTAGAGAAAAAAGAATCCGGATATAATTTTCTATTACATAATTATCCTTTGGGAGAAGAGAACAATTTACTAATAAACCTCTCCGAGTCGGATACTATTAAACGCAATCTAATTATAGACTACATTAAAAAAATGATCGATTTTTCATATAAACTAGAAAACGACTATTTCTCATTTCATGGTGGATGGTTAAACGAAAAAAGTGTTTCAAAGGATTCCCACAAAAGAGCTTTGGATGTTTTTATCAAATCTTTAAAAGAAATTAATGATTATGCAAAAGATAGAAGTATAAAATTAGGCATCGAAAATCACGTTGTACCAAAAGGTAAAGAGAACTGGGTGATCCATTATGGCAGTGAAGATTTTATTCAGTTATTTCAAAAAATGAATGATGATAATGTATATCTACACTTAGATGTTGGACATTTGAATGTTAGTGCGGAAACTTTTAATTTTAACAGATTTGAATTTATGAAAGAATTTAAGGATCGTATTTATGCTGTACATATCCATGAAAACAAAGGGTTAAATGATGATCATAACCAAATACATGCGAATTCCTACTTTTTACCTTATCTAAAAAACTTTACAAATCTAAAATATACTGTTTTAGAAACCTTCGATATTGAAAATATTGATATCATTAAAAAAATGATGAAGATAATTGACAGATCTCTTTAGAAGTGGTGATAAATATGGAATCTCATTTATTCTCAGAAGAAGAGTTACATGAAATGGGGATAAAAAAAATTGGAAAAAATGTTCAGGTAAACAGAACATGTGTTCTTTATAATAATGAAAAAAAGATCATTGGCAATAATGTCAGGATTGATAATTTTTGTGTTCTGGGCGGAGATATAGAGATCGGGTCAAATGTCCATATAGGGTCACATAGCGGTCTTTTTGGTAGATATGGAATTAAATTCGAAAATTTCAGTGGCATTTCAAGTAATGTAATGATATATAGTAGAACGGACGATTATGATGGAGGATGTTTAACCAATCCAACAGTAGGTGATGAGTTTATCAATTTCAGATCAGGTCAAGTATTATTAAAGAAACATGTTGTAGTTGGATCCAGCTCGATCATATTGCCGGATTTAACCATAGGTGAAGGTTCTGCGGTGGGCGCTTTAAGCCTTGTTAATAAAAGTTTAGAACCGTGGGGTATTTACATAGGAATACCTGTTAAAAGAATCAAAGATAGGAAAAAAGATGTTCTGGAATTGGAAAAGAAATACTTTGAAAAAATTAATAAAAAAATCATTTTAGAGGGATAATTATGCTTCCCGATCCTAAAAAGACATATATTATCTCCGAGATCGGCGTGAACCATAATGGCTCGATAGCCTTGGCAAAAAAGCTGGTCGATGAAGCTTCTAACGCTGGAGTGGATGCGGTCAAATTTCAAACATATAAAACGGAAAATGTGCTATCCTCAAAAGATGTGAAAAAGACGCCTTACCAAACCAGAGACAGTTCTACAAGTCAATATGATATGTTAAAGAAATTGGAATTATCTTCTAAAGAATTCGCTGAAATAAAGAAACATACCGAAAAAAAGGGTGTGGAATTCATGTCTACGGCTTGCGACCTGGATAGTGTAGATATTTTAGAAAATATTGGCGTGAATATATATAAAATAGCATCTGCAGAAATAATAAATAAACCATTGGTCGCAAAAGTAGCAAAAACTGGAAAACCAATCCTTCTCTCAACAGGTATGGCAACCATGGATGAGATCGAAAGAACTATAAATTATATTAAAGATATTAATAACAAAATAGTATTATATTTGTTACATTGTACTACTTCATACCCTACTGTCTACTCGGAAGTGAATATGAATCTTTTAAAAACATTACAGGAAAGATTTAGCCTTCCAATAGGTTATTCCGATCATACAATAGGAATTGAAGTATCTCTAATGGCAGTAGCCCAAGGAGCTAAGATAATTGAAAAGCATTTCACATTAGATAGAGCGATGGATGGTCCCGATCATTTTGCTTCCATAGAACCCGATGAGTTAAAAACACTGGTTAAATCAATTAGAAATATTGAGCAATCTTTCGGGAAAAGTCAAAAAATGATTACGAAAGAAGAGAAAATTAATATCGAGTACATGAGAAGATCGATCCATTTAGCTCGAGATGTTAAAAAGGGTCAAGAGATAAGATTAAATGATATTTCATTTACGAGACCATATGATGGTATCGAAATTTGGGAATATGATGATTTTATTGGAAGAAAAATAAACAAAAACAAATCAAAAGGAAAACCATTATTATATGAAGATTTTTAATATTGATAAAAAAATTAGTGATTATCGGTGAGATTATGAATTTAGCGGATAAGGTTGCAATAATAACAGGTAGTTCTAGAGGTCTCGGAAAAAGTATAGCTTTGACGCTTGCAAAAGAAAAATGTAATGTTGTAGTCAATTATATTAAAAATAAAGATGCAGCTGAAGATGTGGTTAATAAAATAAGATCGATGGGTTCAAAAGCGATTAGCATCCAGGCCGATGTTTCTGATGAGGAGCAGGTGCAAAATATGATTGAAAGAACCATTGAAGAATTTGTTAAAATAGATATTTTAGTTAACAATGCTGCAGTATATGAAGATAGTACTGTCTGGAAAATGGATAAAGATATCTGGAGTAATGTTATCAATGTTGATCTAACAGGCGTATTCAATTGCACCAAACATGCAATTAAACCTATGAGAGAACAAGGGTGGGGTAGAATAATAATGATCGCATCCGTAGTTGGTCAAATTGGTGTATTTGGTACTAGTAATTACACTGCTGCGAAAGCTGGTATCATTGGATTTTCAAAAGCGGTGGCAAAAGAGGTAGCCAGGAAAGGGATCACTGTAAATACGTTGTCATTGGGTTATTTCGATATCGGTATGTTGAAACGACTTCCTGAAGATGTTCAAGCCATGATACTCAAACAAATACCTATGGGTCGGTGGGGTAAGCCTGAAGAAGTGGGTAAAACCATACTATTTTTAACTTCGGATGATGCAGCGTATATTACTGGTCAAGTAATTAATCTCAATGGCGGATATTATATGTAAAATAATATTGCAATTATGCAAATAATTTTTCGCATTATCATATAACTACTTTTAGATTCTATTTTTTATTAAAGCTTCAGCAAGTTTCAGATCAAATTCCGAATTAATATCCAATGAACGGCTCTCATCCATGATCAACGGTCTTGTATCTTTTCCATAGAGCGTTCTTTCCTTCATTAGAACTTCCCTTTTCACTGAGTAATAAGCGCCATTTCTGTAGTACACTGGCGGCAGGTCCTGACTTCGTATGATCTCTTTTTCTTCGAATGAATAATCTTTTATTCTATCATTTTCAATAATTTTTGCTTTTAATGGATGGCGGTTATCACCCTTGATCACACCCACCACCGAGTCGGCATCGGTATCGAGATGTTTCTTTATTCCGGAATCGATATCATCCACCGTTCGTAACGGTGCAGTTGGCTCCAACAGGACAATAATATCCGGCAAGAGTAGATCATTGTCTTCCATAAATTTCACGGCATGGATCAGAACATCAACACTCTTGGTCATATCCTCAGCCAGTTCTTTCGGCCGCATGAACGGCACTTCAGCGCCATATTCTCTTGAGATCTGTGCAATTTCCTCATCGTCCGTTGATACGATCAATTTATCGATATATTTCGATCTTTTAGCCTCAAGAATAGTATACGCGATCAACGGTTTTCCGGCAAGTAATTTAACATTCTTCTTGGGTATCCGTTTCGAGCCTCCGCGGGCAGTGATAATTCCGAGGATCTTCTTATCCAACACATCACCTAGAAAAATAATCTTTTTTGTATTTCCGGTTCGACCTTGCTCAAGATATCGGCAATTCTTTCACCGGCCTTTCCGTCGCCGTAAATGTGATCTGGTTCGTAACGGCCGTGGTCCAGCTGGCGTTTTATTGCATCTTTGATCTCATCTTTATCATATCGGACATCGATAACGTTCTTACCCCGCGCACGGCCTGCCTGGCGCGTACCGATATTGACCGCGGGCGTGCCCATGATCGCGCCCTCGCGGATGCTGCTGCTGGAGTTTCCCACGATGCAATCGCAATTGATCATCAGCTTGGTGTAAATGTCCGGCGGCAAATTCGTAAACAGATGTAAAAAATGGTCAACATCGTTCTTTTCTCTAAATGTACGTATTTCTTTGGAAATGTCCTCCGAACCAGCATCCACATTTGGCCAGAGCATGAGTGTGGGGTATTCCAATTCTTGCAGGGCGAGTAGCGTGTTCTTGACCTGTGTCCTCCCCTGGCCGTATTCGGTGGTGACCGGATGCTGGGAAACTAAAATAAAGCCCTTTGAGATATCGAACGAACCTCCAACACCTTTGTATCTTTCGAAAATATCGAAATCGATCTTTGGCTTTTTCATGATATCCAGGACCATATCAACTCTTGGGCAGCCCACATTGAATACCATCTCCGGGTTCTCACCCAGTTTGATTATCCGTTGGGCCGCCAGCTCGTTGGCCGGGAAATGAATATGTGCAAGTTTGGTGATCGCATGTCTGATGCTCTCATCAATGGTGCCCGAGACCTCGCCGCCCATGGTGTGTGCAATTGGTATGTTCATGAACGCGGCGGTAACGGCAATGGCCATAACTTCAAATCTGTCTCCAACTGCAATTACCGTATCTGGTTTCAGATTCTGAAATGAGGTTGCCAGTTCGATGATACCCAACCCTGCGGATTTTGCCATTGTGACCGGCGTCTCACCCTCCACCGTCATATATAATTCTTCTTCAACCGAGAAGCCGTCCTGGATGATAAAATTATAAGCACGACCGAAACGCGGCAGTAGAGCAGATGCGCCCACTATAAGTTTTAATTCGAGATCTTCGTGATCCCGGATCGCGAATAAGGCGGTTTTTATACTGCTGTAATTGGCCCGGTTCACGATGGGAACGCAGATCCTTTTCTTCTTATTACTCATAATTTACCACCAACATCCACTCTTCTTATTACAGTATTCTTTTTGATATTCCTGGCCGCTTTCTTGCCAATGATCTTATCGAAGAATTTCGGATGCAGGCCCGAGCCCGGTTTCTTGATCGAGATCATATCCTTTTTTATGATCGTTCCCTTCGGGATGTTCCTGAGCGAAACTATGCTTTTCTGAAATACGGCCTTCATCTCTTCATACTTTGAAATGTCGTCTTTGTCCACATCATGGGACTGCATCAGTTCGATTGCATGTATGCCAGCCACCAGGTCGTAGAACTGCTCGGGCTCCAGTGAATGGTGCGCATCGGACCCGTACAGGTGCCTGCTCAGTGTGAAATGCTTTTCGATCACCACCGCCCCATGGGTCACCGCGGCGAATGCGGAATAGTTGGTCAACGAGTGGTCCGATAATCCCACGGGCAGCGAATAACGCTCTTCCATCTCCAGCATGATGTTCAAACCGATCTCCTTGTATTTGGTCGGGTAAGCGCTGGTGCACTGCAGGATCGTCAAGTTATCATGATACTCGAGTATCGCATCCACGGCCTCATCCAATTCGGCCCAGTTGCTCATGCCCGATGACAGAATTATCGGTTTGTCCGTTTGCGCCACATATCTTAGCATGGGTAAATTGGTAACCTCGCCGGACGGGATCTTGTATCTCTTGACGCCAACATTCTCCAGCAGATCCACCGCTTCTATGGAAAATACCGAGGACATGAACTCAACTTTGTGTGAGTCGCACGTCTTTTTAAGTAATTTCCACTGCTCCTCCGAAAATCCGGTCCGTTTGAAATACTCGAAGCGCGGCTCGCCCTTGAAAAATGGCGGCATGGGTGCGTTGGGGAGTGTCTCGGCGTCGGGTATGTGGGTTTGGAACTTGATTATATTGGCGCCGCATTTTGAGGCAGCCTCTATCATGTTCATGGCATTTCCAATGCTGCCGTCATGTGTTGAACCGATCTCTGCGATGATCTTGCATTTGGTCATAAATAAACCTCTTGTTACATGATTGTTTAAATTTAAAAATCTATTGGCACCTCGGAGATAATGTATCTGAATTTTCCTGAATCTGTAACTGGAATATCATCAACATAAATAATTTCAATGTCAATACTTTCATCATCACTGATATGGTCAATTGTCCAATCGTCATGAACCATTCTTATAAAATACAATTTAATTAACTCTTCTGTTTCTTCAGTATATTCTTTTCCTTTTACAACTCTCATTTCTATTTTATTTTTTGATCTTTGAATTATCTGATATTGATCAATAGGAAAACAATATAACATTGTAGTAATATTTGTAGGACTTAAATATTGACCATTATCTAAAATAATCATGTCATTGCTTCTTCCTTCGATCGATCTCATTAAAGGTAGATTAACACCGCAAGAGCATGATTCTTCGGATGGGATCCCAAGATCTTCTATTCCATATCTGATCAATGGAAATACATAATTATGCAGATCAGTAATAATAATATTTCCAAGCTCACCGGGAGCACATATCGAGTCGTTTTTAATAAATTCCAATACAATATTTTCTGAACTTATGTGATATCCAGTATGTTCTTTACATTCGGCTGCAATGCCTGAAATCTCTCTTGCGCCATAAAAATCATAAATATTACATTTAAACGTCTCTTTAAAAAGTTTTCTTTGCGAATCGAGTAATTTCTCTCCCTGAGTCACCATTATATCTGCTTGTATATTATTTATATTCCGACTTTTCAGATATCTTGCAAATATCTCGGCACTCGCAGAATTTGTATACACAACTTTTGGTTTTAATTTTTTCCATTCATTAATAAATACAGATATTTCCCCCTCGGAAAAATTGTATGCATTTAGAAATATTGTATTTGATAAGAGTTTGTCTTTGAGTTTATTTGAAGTTTTATTTGTTCTAAACCGTGGTGATAACCCACCAAACTTTGCTATTTTATCTCCCTTTTTAATGTCCCACCAGTCAAATGCTCTCCATTGCGCGGCGTGTCCCCAATCCTTGCACTCTTTTGTTACAAAAAATTCCAGTGGTTTTCCTGTGGACCCGCCTGTTTGATAGGGTATTTTGTTGACATTTTTGTCGGTGGTAATAAGATCTTTAAAATTCTTTCTGATCGTTTCTTTAGTTAAGATCGGTAATTTTGATAGATCACTAAGTGTTTTTATATCTCCAGGTTTCAATTTCAATTTGTTAAATATTTTGCGATAATAAGGAACATTTTGATAAGCATACAATAAAAGTCGTTTTAATCGTTCAAATTGAAGTTTTTCAATATTTTCAAGGGTGAAATATTGCGACCTCTTCAAAAATTTGTAACATTTCCATCTTTGGTCTCTTTTGATAAATTGGTTAATATTCCACATACTGTGGATTCCGGAAGCGATCAAGTTATCAAACAATTGGTCCATATTAATACCGTGTGTGATCTTTCTAATTTTTAAGAATTTGTTCAATTAATTTTATTACTCTCTTTGTTGATTTTCCATCGAATTTGAAAACTTGTTCGGCAAGTACCTTTTTTCTGTTAATGTTTGAATTTCGCAAAGCCTCTAATTATTTAATTGATTTGTGATAAACTTTTTTAATCATATTATAAAGTCCAGCATGCTTTAATAAACCCTTTATTTTTAACCTAGTTAGATACTTATTTCTATAAACCTCCATTCTTTTTAAGAAAGACATTGCATTATTATAGTTATTCTCATAATCAAATTCATAATTTCTTTTTTTATTTGAAAAAGGTTTGAAAATACTATAAACGGTTTCATTTCCACACAAAAAATCATAACCGGTTTTGTTCATAAGATTCCTTAATGTTGTTAGAGTAAAATAATATACATGTGCAATCACAACCCAATTAAGGAAATCTCCGTGACCGTAGTCTTTCATATATCTAAGACCGGGAACTTCAATATATATGATAGTATTTTCATTTATCATCGATCTTAATTTAGTCAGTTCTTTAACAGGGTCTAATATATGCTCCAGTACATGCGAATAAATTACGATATCCGGAGTCCATGGTAAAACTACATTCTCAATCGTTCCAATTTCTAAGTGTAAATTGTATTTATCTCGTCCAAATTCTATATATTTTGGATCTAAATCACAACCATAAACTTCATTTCCTTTTTCTTTAAAATAGTTTAATATACCACCAGATGCTGTTCCAATCTCAAAAACTCGTAAGTCGGATAAATTAATTTTTAAATTATTCTTTAAATAATTATAAATTCTTTTTCCTCTTAAATATCGAGAGTTGAAAAAATCTTTAGTAGGGGCATCTCTCCCTCTGTATAACTTATTATATTCTACTTTATAAAACTGATTATAATTTTTCTGTCTCATTCTTGGATTTATTTGAATTAAACCACAATCTTTACAAATCACTACAGGCAAATATAATCCAAAACGATCTTTCTCAGATAATATTTCAAAATTCTTACCATTGCAAATACAACAGGGCACTTCATTAAATGAATAAAAACCTTCTTTTATTTTATACTCTATCTGCTTCTTCATTCTAACTTGCAATTCATTTAAGTCAATAGTTGGCTTTCCATCATATTTAAATCGATTAGATAGCATTTTTAACAAGTCCTTTCAATAACATTTAATCCATTTTAATTTTTTTTTAATTATTGATATTTTTACACTTCAATATAATTTGTTCAATTAAATCAATTACTCTCTTTGTAGATTTTCCATCGAATTTATAGATATGGTCATCGATGAACTTGCTTCGATTATTCACTAATTCTTTTTGGACTTTTTCATCATATAAAGCACCTTCCACTGCATTTTTCAATTTCCTTTTCTGATATACCCCAATGGCGGCACCACTTGAGGCATAAGGGTATGGCTCGGAAGTATCCTTAAAATTTACCGTAATAACAGGTTTGTTACATAGAATTGCATCCATTGCTGTTGTAGAAGTGTGTGTAATTAGCAGATCGGATATTAGTATTAGATCATGAAGCTCAAAATCCTGGACAATAATGACCTTTTTATTATTTGATCCTTTTAAATAATCGTATTCAGATATTTCTTGCTTTGGATGGACTTTGACAATTAATATTACTTTATCAACTTTGAATGTTTCTCCAACAATATCTACCGTAAACTTTTTTCTTTCTTCCAAAGTCTGGATACGCTCTTCAACCGTGGATTGAGTTGTGAATAGAATGATTTTATTATTATTTACAATACCAAGTTTGTTTAACATTTGCTTTTTAATTTCATCATCAAATATTTTGTATTTTTGAAATAACACATCATATCCGGGATATCCTGTAACCTCCATTTTATTTGGATCACCTCCCCATTTGACCCAGATCTTTTTCTGGTATGATCCCCAGTAGGCAACCTTCGTGGTTTCACCACCGCCATAAGCACAAATAATTTTTTTCAATGGATGGTTCATAATATTAGTCAGAAATAAACGATAAATTCCATTCAGTACATGAGATGTATTTATTTTAAGAGAATTTTGATCAGGTCTAATAAAGATGTTAGGCTTCCACCAGGGCGCCAATCCATACTCCTTGAAATAGAAATCTGACGAGATCGCATGGGCTATTAACAAAGAAGGTATATTATTTTCTTTTGCATACCTGACAAAGTATCGTTCAGGATGATTCAGGTCATGGCCCACAACCAAGAGATCGGGATCGATCTTATGCATTGTCATTTCTACTTGTTTTTTCAAATAAAAGTAGATGTAAAAATTATTGGTCAATAACCTTTCACCCCTGGACAACTCCGATCGCTTCTTGGTATAAGGATTTGTTTTCATTTTGATAATTTTAATATTATTTTCCCGTGCACTCTTTTTTATTTGTTCTTCTCCTATTACAATATCTTCCGGGATCGCCACCACACATTTGGCGCCTTTGCGTTTTAATTCCGCAATAACCGGGATAAAACAGCGTAGATGGTTGTAATATGATGTTACGAATAATATGGTTCTGGAGAATAATAATTTCAATTTAACACCATTTCTTTTCAATTATTTCTTCCTCATAAGTTGAAAGATCTTCCTAATATCTAACAGCTTGGTTTTCAATAAAACCAGTAAAAATACCAATATGAATGATCCTTTGATGAGAATATCAATTAAAAATGGCAATGTTAGAATTTCCGAAATAATATAACTGCAGAAGAATATCGCAGTGCCAGCAATAAATATTCCTATTATCCTTCCCTTCTCGAGTTTTAAATACAAATACTTCTGGCCTAAATAATAAATGAAAATAAATGTTATAATATATGCAACTAAAGTGGCAAACGCAGCGCCAAATCTTCCGTATATGGGTATCAAATAGAAATTCAGCCCTATGTTCGAAACCGCAGCAATACCGGTCACGATCGGAAACAACTTGGTCTTCTCTGCATATATGAGTGATATGTTAAAGAATCCATACAAACCACGGAAAATATATGAAGCAACGATAATAGGGACAATAGTATACGAATCATAATAATCGGGTGTGGTCATGAGCATAATGATCTCTTTGGCAAAAAGCGCAACTACCAATCCAACAAGTGTGATCCCCGCACACCAAAAAGTAATTAATTTCGAGATGGTGGGCATGTTCCCCTTATAATCGTCTTTTACCGCCTTTAAAAAGAATGGTGTCCATGCAAGAATGAAAGAATTGATCACCATATTCGTAACATCGGCAAATCGATAACCAATTGTGTATAACCCGACCTCGTCCAGAGGCCAATAATATGCAAGGATCAATCTATCTGAAAGCGACAATATATAATTAAAAATAGCATGTGGAATGATCGGAAGCGCCAGGATCAATGCCCATTTTATTTTGCTTTTATCAAATCTTAAAATTATGAATTTCTTAAGTAAAAATAGCACAACGAAAAAAATAATGAAGTTGGCAAAGAAATTCGCCTCCAACCTACCCAGTGCACCTTCACCCCTGAACACTATCAGATATATGGCCAGGATCGTCGTTAAAACAAATGCTCCTAATTTGAACCCCAACCATTTGAAGGGTTCTTCTCTCATCCGATAGATCTCCATTATTAGGGCGAAGCCGGTCATAAAAAGTGGCGCCCAGATGATCAGGATAAAATAAGGATAAAAGGGGATACCTATGAATCCGAATATATACTCTCCAAATATTGTCAAGCATATAGAAATTATTAACGGGGACAATAATAACAAAAGAAAAACATTTCCCAATAATATCTTACGTTCGTTTGAATCGTATTTTACATACCCTTTCACGATCGAGAGGGTCAGGCCGGAAATAAAAAAAACGCTTAATAAACTGCTTATGGACCCAAGTGTGCCCAAGATCCCATAATCGGCGGGTGTTAAATATCTTGTCCATAACGGAATTAGAAAAAACTTTGAGCCCAAAGTAATTATTGTTCCCAGACTATATATACTGGTTTGCCTGAATATTTTCTTTGTTGCTTCCATGGTTTTTGACAAGGTATTCTCCTACCTGAAAATTTAAAAAGATAGTAATTCCAGAACCGCTTCTGCCACCCTATTTCCCGATCTATTATCCAATTTATAGCATTGTTGGTGCACGATCTTTTTTCGGCCATCCATATCCAATGTCCGATCTTCGAGATAATTGTTAATGAATTCTATTAGCTCTTGTCTATTTTCAGCGATCCGAACACCTCTCGTTTTTACGATATTATGATAATGATCATAATCATGGTATCTTCGGACCGAATCCAAATAATTCTTTTTCTTGTACCCATCAAATCCAATATTAATGATCGGTGTGGCGAATAGAGCCGCATCGATGGTGATCGTAGATGCAAAATTCAGAACTATATCACTGTATCTCATGGTTGCCCCGAGCATTATCAGATCCTTTTTTTTCTGAGACCAAATGCCCGGGAGCAATTTTGATTGATGATCTTGTCGCTGGATGGTTACATTTTCCAATTTGCTGATCTTTTCAATTTTTCCTTCATCAATATTTTTTGTGTACCGCCGTACCAGAACCTGGGCAGGATATTTGATATCTTTTTTTGATATTGCTTTATCAATGATCTCAATAATTTGATATTCATTCGGGAAGTAAGAATCATTGCCCATAGCATACGTTATTAATTTCTTATTTATATCGAGATCGTTCTCCTTAAAGAATCGTTCTTTTAACAGCAACATTTTCTTATTTAACATATCATACTGCGGGATCCCGCAAACATAGATATCGCCAGGCGAATAATTATGCAGCTCGACCGCTTCTCGTTTCATGATCTCGTTCCAGACAATTAGTTTGTCGATTTTAACCGGTATTATCCCTTTTGTGGTAAGATTATCCCAGCTGGGGATGATGGCTATCGTAGGCACATGGTTCTTGATAGCTCTTTTGAGAACCGCGATCTCCGGGCCCGTAAAGGAGTGACTGACAAATACCAGGTCGGGTTTGTATTTGGTAAATAGCTCTTGATAATGTTTGTCCGGAAACAACGAGATGAACAGCCGATCTAATAATTTTCGAAACCAGATCCTTTTATGAAAATTGAATTTGGATGAGAACGATCTCAAATGAAATAATAGATCTTTTCGGCTCGAAGTGGGTTGTATTATCCGATCTTTTTCTCTCAACCATCTTTCACGATCCAATTTGATTTTGTTGGTATTTGAAAAATTGGCATTTGTTATTAATAAATTCATTAACAATAGAGATAGAGATTCCAATTTGCTTTTTGATAAATATAATCTCTCGATCTTTACATTTTCATCTGCAAATTCGGAGATGAAATCATTATCGTTATAGGCCGCCGATAAAATAATTATCCTCAATTTATTGGCTTTTAAGATCTTTAGAATGTTGGTCCTGAGAATATCTCTAACATCCCTTCCACTGTACAGTGCAATAAATATTGTCTTCATTCGGAGTTACCTCGTGAGGCCATAAACTGTAGGTTTTTGGATAATTAAAAATGATTGCCAAATTAAACTAATTGGAAACCTCTCCTTCTAATTCGCATATTCTCAATTGGCATAGCCATATTAAAACTTTTGGTGAATAAAAAATGTAAATATTTAATTTTCACTAATCACATTTTTTATTATCTTAACGAATTTTTTCCTGAATTTATGCCAGTTATGGTGCTTTTCAACATACTTTCGTGCATTTCTTCCCATCTTTAAACGTTCTTCTTCATTGTCCAGCAGGTATTCGACAGCCGAGTGAATGTCGTTTAGATCGTTCGGGTCTACTAAAATACCGCCTTTTGATCGTTTAATAAAATGTTTTAAAAAAAGTAAGCAATAATCTCATATATTTCTCTTTTATTTTATTACACGAACATTGATCGGATACGAGTTGATATTTTTAGGAGTTCTTAATAATCCCCTGACAACGGCAAAACCTTTTAATAAAAAACCGAGAAAGGAATAAACACTTTGTTTGAAATTTCGTTTTCTAGATAAGATCACAATAAATGATAAACAGTCAAATATTAATAATAGATGTATTAGGTATATAAATTCCGGAATTATTAAAAAATAGAATATGATCGAGAATATCGGAATTATAATATGTCCCAACGACCATAAACTGAATACAATTGAATATCTATATTTTTTTAAAACATCTTTAAAATATCTTTTTCCAAAAGAGTATCTTATATTCTGTCCTATTCCTATTGAAAATTTTGCCCTATTTATATATTCGCTCATGCCGGATTTTCTACCAAGATCAAGGGTCATTGGTACTGATAATCTTAAAAGTTTATATCCGGCATTTCGGATCCGAAAACAAAGTTCCGCTTCTTCTTCACCGCGTATGTAAGGATTATAAGAGCCAACCTTTTTTAAAACCTCCATCTTAAATGTAGCAGGACCACCAAGTGATTCGACAATTCCTGTTTGATATTCTATTGATGAGGTGATCTTTTTCCCTTTTGATTTATGTTTTTCATTATTTTCGTAATATGATTGTGTTCTCAATCCGGCCACACCTGCGATCATTTTTCTTTTTTCTAAAACGGGTATCGACTTTTTAACCCAATTTTTATCTAAAGTCGAATCACCATCTATGAACAATATATATTTACCATTACAATATGAGGTCCCGATATATCGGCCTGCACCCGGAGATGATGATTGGTATTCAGAGATGATCTTTACCGGGTATTGTTTGGCTATTTCTATAGTTTTATCGGTTGATGCGGAATCAACGAGAATGATCTCTTTATCGGAAATTTCTTTCGTACCCTCAAGAACCGATTCTATACATTTAGCAATGTTCTTTTCTTCATTTTTTGAAATTATCACTACAGATAAAAAACATATATTATTTTTTAATTTCTTTTTATTTATAATCTCCAAATCAATCCTTTTCCAAAAAATTTTTTTTTAATTAAATTTATAAAATCGTTGTTTACCAATCCATTATTTTTATATAATTTTTAATATAAATACCAGACACTCAATCTATCATTTGAGTATATTTTATATCTATCTTTATTCATGCTTGTAAAAAAATTTTTATCTTCGTCTTCTTGATTTAATAAAGATCCTTTATTTTCTATAATGTATTTAATATTATATTCATTAATAACATTTTTTGAAAACTCGTCGTCATAACGATGTCTTTTTATATTATGTCCCATCCATTCCAGACTCGACTCGCTTGCTTCTATTTTATAATAGCTTTCCGACCAGAAGTATGGTGAAAGTGGTGTTGCACGTTCGATCTTTAGTTCCTCGATCGATACATAATCGTCCATTAATTGCTCGGGTTTATTACCGGGAAATTGCTTTAGATACATCACACCGGCTATTCTATTCAACGGCTCCACATCATTAGAGAATATTACATCATCATCATCGACTGTGTACTTTAACCACAACCCGGTATCATAAGTTTCTTCTTCCATGTGGCGCTCGTTGTATATCTCTTCCGCCTCGCTGCCCGGATGTCTGAGCTGGAAGAACGCCGATGCGCCCAATGAAATTAATAAGATCGTAATTATTATTGTAAAAGCTGCTCTTTTATTTATCTTATCGGATATGAGATTATAAATAAAATAAATTCCAAACCCCGCCAATAAATAAACAAAAATAGCAATAAAAGCCGTCATATATGTAACTATTAAAATAAATGGTAATAATGTTAATGTAAAAAATAATAATATAACTTCGTTCAAGCTTTTATGCAATTTATGCACCAAAAATATAAAGCCCGGTATTGCAAATAATCCCATTATTCCCAACTGCCGGCTGTAAGTTCTGGCCATTATAATAAACCAGTTGATCTTTGGCTGGCTCAACACTTCGTGCCTTATTCCAGCCTCAAAAAATGATGCAAATATATCAAATATGATGAATATGGGCACCATAATGAAAAATATGATGGAAAAACCTATAATTATTCTCTTGATATTCTTTTGATGTATTAATCTTTTAAATGGATATATATAAATGATCATAAAATACGCGATCACTGGAAAAAGGAAAAATGTGTAAAGATGGTGTATCGATACCAAATAAACAAAGATCACAATAATTAAAAATATATAAATAAAGTTCTTTTCCAGCCTTGTTTTTCTTAATAGAAGGAATAAAAATATCGGAATAAAAGTAATGAAGAGCCCCCTGGTGCTGATGGTCCAGGTCGTAAGATCTAAAAAAACCTCGCCCGTGGAAAATCCGAATACCACCAAGAAAATATACAGATCGTTATTAAAGATCTCTTTTGCAACCATGTATGAGACAAATATTCCCAATATTCCACATAAGATCCCAAATAATAATATTGAATTTTCAATGGATAGCCCGCTTGCTTGCGAGACTCCGGAAAGTAGAAACGGCACGGCGCTTGCGTATGAGAACGGTGTTAGACCGAATGTTGAGAACGGATGTATCCACCAAGTGGGGGAGCCTTGATGATTTAATGCATTTATTAATTTGTGGATAAAAAACGAATCCGCCCCAATTTCATGTGGTGTGAAAGGATATCTTAATGAAATTGCAATAAAGATTAGGCTTCCAAAAAGCATATATTTAGTACGTTTTGAAAGTTTCATAACAAATCTCACTTAAATTAATTCTTTAATTTTATTATTTCATAAATTCATTAATATCTTCAGATGACATTTTCTTTAACCAATAATTTATTAATATTTTTATATGCATATTTCTATTAAATTTAATGATGTCCTCATCTTTAATACGCATTCTCTTATTAATAAGAGATTCAAAATACCCAGTTATATAAGCAATTCCAATAAAAACTTTATATCTGAATGTATAATTTAAAAACTTTAATAAAATAATAATTGGATGGAGATATACAAAGTAACTTGCTTCTCCTCTCCTTTTAAAACCTTTATATAATCCCTCACGAGCTCTTGTCATCCGAATTTGTTTCACCCTAATATGCTCAAACCTTTTTGTTTTCCAGCCTTTCAATTGTGCTTTAACATTTGAGATACTATCTGGAGCATATGTAAGTAAATATCCATTTGTTTCTTTAAAACATTTTCTCCTCCATAATCTTGCCGCACCTAATGGCAAATCTGATCGCCCTTTTTCCTGGATATATGTTCTGCCATTATAACTCCATAATCCCCCGCTAATAATTCCCAACTCTGAATTATTTAAAAAATGTTTTATTAAATTCTCATAATAATCGTCTTCAAGGAGAATATCTGCATCCAAAAGACCAATAAATTCATAAGAAATGTTATTTATTTTACAATATTTTAATGCATATTTAA
Organism: Thermoplasmata archaeon; assembly: GCA_020696345.1. Taxonomy (GTDB): domain Archaea; phylum Thermoplasmatota; class Penumbrarchaeia; order JAEHCK01; family JAEHCK01; genus JAEHCK01. The sequence continues at coordinate 51,150 of JAEHCK010000008.1, forward strand.
ATCCTGTTCTACACACGTATGAAAATCTATACCCAACATCTTCTTTTGGAGTTGGTAGATCCAACTTTTTAATCCATTTATATTTCTTGCATGCCTTATTAATTATTTGAGGAGATCGATCTGTACTGGCATCATTAACAATTACCCATAAGACTGGTTTAATACTTTGATTAAGTACAGATTTTATTAAATTTGGTAAATTTTTTTCTTCATTTTTTTCAGCAGTTATTAAAATAAAATCTGTATTATTTTTCTTTGACATTATTATCCTCAAATAATTTTGACAATATAAATTTTCATTTTCCTGGTTTGGTTGTTAATATCTTTCTATTGATTCTAATTTGATAAAAAATCTTCCTCTATATATAATAAATATGTATATTAATTCTTTTCGTCTCATTTATAAAAATTATTACCCGTTAAAGACTAAGCCGATCTTTTCTTGTTTTTAATCTTGCTTCTAGATATAAGTCCTTCGGAACATCGCCAACAACTTTTGCTGGAACACCCATGACCAATTTTCTAGGGGGTACATCTTTTGTCACAACAGCGCCAGCAGCAACAAATGCATCGTATCCTATCTCAACCCCGGGAGTTATTGTGGCATTACATCCTATTATACATCCTTTTCTAAAAATCGGTGGAGTGTGTTTTTGTAATGAAGGATCAACCAAATAATATGGTCTCCTTATGTTCATTGTGGTAACCATAGCACCAAAAAGACAACCATTTTCAACTACAGCCTCAACAGTTATATGTACCTGGGTTGTTATTGTAACATAATCTCCGATAACACAACCCATTTCTAGTGCAGACAAAGAACCTATTATTGTATGGTCTCCAATTGTATTCTCCTCTCGAATTACAACATTGCTTCCTATAAGTGAATGGTTTCCAATTTTAGTACCTTCGAATATAACTGCTCCAGGTTGAATAAAACATCCCTCACTAATAATCGTAGGATTTGTTAATTCATCTGGGTTGCAGTTTTCCATTTCAGCCCTTTTTATTGTTGAGAGTTTGGGAAGACCTACAACTGTGTTAGGTCCAATGTATGTCTTTTTTCCTACATCCACATTGTTATATAAAGTCGCTAATTTATCAATCACAGATATCTCCTTTTGTACTTTTCATTAAACCTTTTTTTATATGAGAGGTGTAACATCTTTATACTCTAAAATCTTTTTGAAATTTTTCTATCAATTTTCTGAAAACATCATATCGTAGGATAATAAAGAAAGTTACCATATATGCTTAATGATTAGCTGAGTCTCAGGTATTATCAATAAAAGTCATAGCTTGCAATAATATTTTCCCAATAGCTTTTTGTTTCACGAATTCCTTTATTTATCCAGAAATCTAATATGCTTGGTCGACAACTAAGACATTTTTTTATAGTTTCTAAATCTCGAATCTCTCTTGATTTTCGTTTAAGCTCTTCAGATTTTTGAGATTTTAAAGTTTCGATTTTCGTCTTCAGATCATTGATTTTTTCATTGGTTTCTTCTTGCTTTAATCCCCTTCGTTTTAATTCAAGTTCTGCTCTTAAATGGCCTAGTCCCATATATTTATCTTTAATCCTGAAAGGAACTATTATTGGAAAATGCATCCCAAAATTATTAGCAATACCTCTACCAACAAATGTAAAGGGCATAGCTCCCCAGCCACTGATATATAACGAAGGTTTAAGCCCTTCAAAAAAAACTAGGTGACGGGTAATATTTCGGAGACTTATCTTTGAGATATGTTTGTCTATATCATATATTTGAAAAGAATATTCTTTGTTACAATTGTTACATTTATATTTAAGATTCTTATCCTCTCTAATAAGTTCTGCTTTAAAGTCACAACTACAAATATACCAAAATGGGATATGATTGGGGGGTAGAGATCGTACCTCATTTTCCGGTTCGATTTCAATATTACTTTTAATTATGTCTTTATATTTGTTATATAAAGAATAATATGTATTGCCATTTTCAATAATCCTTTTTATTAGACGATTAAAAATATGAATTGATGATGAATATGGAAGGAATAGTGTAGGATACTCCCAATATTTGTTAATTACTTCTGATAGAAAATACGAATTAAATTCTCCATAATTTTTTGCCGTTTTTTGAAGTCGTATTGATAGTTCAAAAAATTCTTTAATTCTGCTAAACAAAATTTGCTCTTTTTCAGAATCTATCACTTTGCCCTCGATACCTCCTACTACAAGTTTATTTATCGCCTTTCTATTTTGTTTCACCCATAATACCAAATCGTTTTTCCATTTAAATACCTCCTCTTCCGAAGGTGGTGGAACTTTATTGAATATCATTTTTTTCGAACTTACTTTTTTTTCTAGTCTCAAAATACCATTTCTCGATTCAAAATTCGGTATTTCTGTCCTTCTTGTCCAACCGTCTCGTAGATCATTTCTATCAAGTAATCCAAATAATTCAACAACTTCATGACCGTTTTCTCTTATCTTTTCTGCAATAAGATGGCTCAAGACAAATTTTATCATCGTCCCCTCATAGGGAAAAAGATTTGGCTGATGTGCGGATTCCACTATTATAGTATTTTTCTTGCCCAGTAGCTCAGCAGCTTTTTTTACATCTGATGTTAGCGTTCTTGCGTTCTTATGAAATTCTATACATATTTCAGATATCTTCTTCCGATTTGTAAGTGTGAAATCGTCAATTTCCATACTTGATGCTAATCGTATTGAACTCAATGCTACATATTCGATATTTTTTATTATATCCCCAGTTAATTCTTTAAGATTATTCTCTATTTTATTTTTACACACATTTTGGTAAAACTCTTCGGTCCTCATCATATTTGCATACCTTGTTATGTATATTTTAAAAATCGATGGAAGGATTAAAAGCCCCGGATCAGTTGTGGTCTGACGATTTCTCGATTACATGTCGAGCGCCGTCCACTAGGCTACTGGGGCAGAATTAAATCTTATTTCCAAACCCACCTGATTACTTCAAATGCTTCTGCATATTTTGAACCTATCTGAACACCTCTTGTTTTTGCAAGACCCACAATATAATCGGGTCCGAAGTATCCTTTTCTTTGAAATGATTGTGTACCGTAATATTTCAAAGCTTCATTTTTCTTTTCGATATGCCTTTCTTCCAATGGAATGAAAAACGTTGTTCTAACCACAATATTATTCCAAGGCTCTTCATATGCAAGTAAGGTACTACCTCTCCTAAATGCTCTCATTGCCTCTTGAGTAGTGGTTTGGTGATCTTGATGTAAATCTTCAGTAGATGGTGTGAAAGTAATCTCCGGAACAATTTCTTTTTTTAATTCTTCAAGTTTCTCGAAAATTTCTTTACGTTGATTTGGGAAGTTTTTATTTTCAAAATCTAGTATAAAGACATTTTTTTTTGGAATCCCTAGTGATTTTGTGGCTTGAATACACTCCTTCTTTAAAGAATCCTTAGGGAAATCTTGTGGTATTGCATTCTCACATGCTGAAAGGGCGACATAATATACTTCCTTTCCTTCTTCGATAAATTTCGCAATCGATCCCCCGCAACCCAATTCACCATCATCAGTATGTGGAGCTAAGATTAGAATTCTTGTGAACATACAATCGACTTGAGATAAAGTGTTTTGTCGTATAAAGATTTTGGGCGCTGTCCTAGCTTGCAATAGTTAACTATACTTATTAATACATATCCCAATCGGTGAATAAAATAATGAATTATTCGGGCTCTATCAATAATGAATAATAAGCAATTAATTGTAGGGTATAATGTTTATTCATATTACAGAACTTTAACAAAATTTATTTTTTAATTGAGCAATATCTGAACTTCTTTATGTTTTCTTTTTATCAGAATTCAAATAGGACTCAACAAATTTTTCCATGAATTCTGTTACATCAATTTTATCTTCGATAAGTTTTCGACTCTTTTTCAGCCATTTATTTTTAAGTTTATCGTCTTCTAAAAGTTCTATAGCCTTTTTTAGTGCCATATTCGGATATTTAAAGGAATATATCAAACCGTATTTTTTTTCCAATTCAATAAAATTACCACAGTCATTTGGTCCAACATGTGTAGTACACCTAATTGAAGGTGTGCCTAATATACCCGCCTCTGATGCCATCGTTCCAGTTACGCCAAATAACATTGTTGCATAGTAGAGAATATCATGCATCTTCTCCGGTGGCGCTTTTAATTTCATTTTTTCGAGTCTTTCAGGAAGGGGGCTTTCCGATGAAATAAATATTTGTCCATATTTTTTTAACTTATTAATTATTTGATATTTACTTTTAATGTCAATATCACTATGACCAATATCGTGCATAGCTCGAAATTCACTGAATCTTAAGATAATAAATTTATCATTTTTACTTAAACCTAGATCATTTAATACCGAAGGATTTGGAGTGAAATAGTTGGGATGTAGATAGGCCAATTCGAAGTAACTATTAAATCGTACATGCTTTTTCCCAAAATCTTTTCTAAAACAATTTGGAGTGATTATTACATCTGTAAATGGCATATTAAATCTATGTAGGAACGTTGCTACTTCAGTATCTTCTAATACAATAAACGGTTTATGAAGTATAGCACTTACATGGGCTAAATTTGGTCCCGAGGGACCCATAAAAATATCAGGTTTAAATCTTATTGCATATTTCAGCGTATTATAATCCCATTTAGGAAATAGCAAGAATCTTTTATAAGGTTCTGGTGGGTTTTCACCAACAACTTCATATGGTAAATTAAATTTCTTTAATAAATATCTAGTTATATCTCTAGGTATTAATACAATCTTGACCTTATGACCTTTTTCTTCTACATTGTGAATGAATTTTTTAAAAATATACACATGTTTTGGATGTCCCATCCCTATCATTATATTCATATTTCTTCTCCAAATTATTTTAAATAAATCATTGATGTTTAATTTTCTATTTATTAATTATTTAGTTTATTTACCTTTTAATCATCTTACTGTATATATTTGGGTTCGTATAAGACCACAGATTCTCCACCTATAATTGTTTTCATGTTTTGGTTAATGCAATTTACGGTTAAGAAGAATACTTTTTTCTTTTTTATGTCCTTTACGTTTTAAGCTCCATATCGTGTTCTTGAAAAGATGAACGTGCGCAGGATGTGCAACACTAATCATTATTTTCATTATCAACCTCCACCCGCTTTATTATCTTTGCAGGAATGCCTGCAACCATGGTATATGGGGGAACGTCTTTCATCACGAGAGACCCGGCACCAACTATAGAGTATTTTCCAATGGTGACACCAGGAAAAATCATCGAGTGCATTGCACACCAAGCATCATGTTCAATATGAACTTTTCCAATTTTTACAACATCTGGAAAATATTTTGTTAACTTTGAATTATTAGGATTTGATGATAAAGTTATACTTGCCCCAATTGAAGCTCTATCTTCAATTGTTAATAAATGTTCTTCACCCAAATGACAAAATAATTCCCAACATGGCGCTAAGTAAACATCTTTCCCCACAGCAGCTCCTGCTGCTCGGAGAAATATGACTCTTAAGCGATTGGGAAGCCATGGAGATTTACTGAGATTACGATAAATTTTTTTTCTTATTTTGATTATAATATTTAATGTCAATTTCTTTTTCCTCCACTATAAAGCAATTGCCACTTAATCCTCATTTCTTTTTAATGTTGTTCATATCCTTATGAAAATACTAAAGTAAAGCTTTCTCTAATATTTACTTCTTTTTCATTGCGAGGACATTATTTCATCTTTTTTATTATCTTCAATCCCATTTTAGCAATCTTCATTTTGGTCTTTTTAAGTACATTGTGATATCTACCATAGTTGATTAATATTCCACCAAACCTTATTTTCCAATCTCTTACACCATATTCTACATTTGGTTTTCCAGCACCCATAAAATTAAATGATTTATAACCATTCTTTTGTCCATGAATTAAAATATTCCACAGCAAGAATTCATTTGGATAGTATGTGACATACTCATTGATATCTCCTGCATACCAATCGTAGACCATATCTTTATAATATAATTCCAGCCGACCTCCAATAAATTTCCCATTTAATTCTGCTAAATAATAATTAGCCATTCCTTTCAATACTAAATGATCATAAATAATATCGAAAAAAGATATATTTGATAGAGGCACTTTTGCATCTTTATATGTCTCTTTTAGCATCTCATAAAAATATTTTATTTTATCTTTATTATCTATTTCTATAAATTCCATTTTATTTGCTATTGCTTTTTTTATTGCCCTCCTTTTATCCTTTTTCATGTTTCTCATTAACTCTTCTTCCGTTTTTGTGAGATCAATACGTATGTTTAGATGATCTTCATATTCATAACCGTTCTGTTCAAAGAATGGTTTGAAATCTGAAGTGTCCCAAATGTTTCTGAATTGCATATATATTGCTTTCTTTTTTGCGATTCTATTTTGCTCTTTTAATATAAGATTCAAAACCTCAATTTTTTCTTTTTCCCTAAGATCGTCTTTTATTAAAGGACTGCCCCATGTGACACACCTCGATGTCAGACCTCCAAATGGGCCACTGAACTCCCGTTGAATAACTGAGACCAAAATTCCTACAATATCCCTTTTATCATCGACCACAGCAACGAACAAAGGATCGAAGTTCTTTGTATTTTTATACACTTCGTACATTTCTGGCGTTTGAAATATATTTCCATTTGAGTGATTAAATACGAATTTTGCCCATTCATTTTTATTTACATTCTCAATGTCTATTTTACTCAATTCCATTAAACATTCCTCTCTTCCTATACCATTTTATTTGACTTAGTTTAAAAAATCCGTCAAATGATTTTCAGTATGAACATGAAGATCTATTAATATCATATTCTCATCTAGCTATCGTTTGGTTTTTACTGTAGCTTTATTTATTTTTTATTTTTTTTAATATCAGTTCTTTACCAATATTTTTTATATTTTGGGCTATTAATTCTTTTAACCACTCATCTGATTTTACACTCCAACGCTGTGGATGGACTAAAACTATTATTTTTTTAAATTTTTTCGACAATATAAATTTTATTAGATCATTAGTACTTTTTATTGTTTTTTCACAAACTAGAGAATTATTTACAAAATCACGAATTGAACCTTTATCACACCAAGTTCGACCAGTATCGGTGAAATATCCTATTTCATTATAATCAATAGAAAGATATGGTTCCCCTATTATTCCATATTTTTTAAAATCATGTTTTTTCCATAGATCACTATTATTCCATTTACTCAAAGGACTGCCATGCATGCATATTGTGGTAATATTTGTAATTTTCCGTAATTGTTTCAAATCTTTTTTAAATAATTGCAACGCTTTTTTAAGATCTCCCTTTGTTTGTGTTAGATCTTCATAATGATAACCGATTTCATGACCTAGGTCTGAAATCTTTTTAATAATATTTTGGTTGAAAACCTCAGGGATTGTTCTGAAATAATATGTAGATGAAATATTCAAAGATCTTTCAAGCTGTGCCATTGCCAAAGCGTTTTCTGGTAATTTATCTACATCATGACGAAGAATTATGAATCTTTTATGATCGGGTTCCTTAAAATAATCTTTCAGTCGAATAATTGGATAATTTGATTTTTTAATGGTTTTACATAATTCTTCATACTTCCTCAGTGTAAAATCTAAACTCATCACCAATCCTCGGTTAATTATTTATAGTGAATAAATTAAGAATTTAAATATTCTTCTATTAATAAGATAAAGGTATGGGTCAAGGGCTAGTATATTGTAGATAAAATGGGGGGTAATATTTTAGATAACAGCATCACCTATTAGATCGATTCCCAACCACCTAACCCTCAACCCTTTCCTTTTCTATCAAGATCATTTTGATTGAAAAATTTATTTCTTAGTAATTTTTCTCAATTCCATCTTTAATAGCGCGATCTGGCCTTCTTTGGATGCACGTGCTTCCGAATTTGTGAGCAAGTTCAATTGATCTTGCTGTAGTGCGATCTGTGCCTCCAGCCATTTAGCGAAGTCTCTATTTTGAGGCAATGTATCTCCCCCTGGTTTTTATATATATGCTAATATAATATTCAAATATTAAAACCTTGCGGAAATATTAGTAAATAGTTATTACAGGTTTAGATATGTATGCATTTATACTTTTATCCCTTTGAGTTCATATATACCTCAACAATTATATATTTATGCCCTTATTACCGGATATGCTAACCGGGAAACCGGGCTCACTCAATAAAAAATGTATTGATGTGGTTAGGGATGTGGGATTTGCACGTTTCTTGAAGATATCGTTGAAAATCACTTGTGGGATTTGAGTTGCTGGGTTAATAGCATTTACTTTTTATAAATTCAGTTTTCAAACGGAAACTTTTTGACGGTTACTTGCGCTGGCTTACCCCTCGCAAAAAGTTTTACGGTCATCCCAAAACTCGGGGATAAGCCTGCTCAGTAACCGTTTATCTCTGACCTTCGGTCTTATCTACTTCACAAAAAGTTTCACCGCATCAGCCTTTTTGTTTCTCTCCACCCATCCCCCAACGATCGTAAACAATAATGCATTGCAGTGATCCCCAAACGATTCCAAACAATAATGCATTACAGTGGTCCCCCCTCCCCAAGTGGTTTGATTTGAAGGTTCAGTGAAACGGTCGAAATATTCCAATAGACGTCATAAAAAAATTTATCTACAATCACCATATTCTTTCTCCCATGGCTACCAGGTTCAACAAACGCTCCATGTTTTATCTAGGACTCGTCATATTTGCCGCGGCGGTAATATTTCTAGCTTACATCCTATACCTTGGCCCGCACACAAAAATTTCCGAAACTACTACAAAAGTCATCTATGACCACCCAAACGGCCCGGAATTATCAGATATTGAACCTGGTGATAAACTCGAGCTCAATTTCGAATCCACCAAACCTGTCAACGTAATTCTTATGAAAAAAGAGGATGCCGGTAAATATTTTACATTGGAGGATTTTTCTGTTGAGCACTATGATCTTGCAGCGGGAGAATCCACGGGTGGGTACTTTGAGCATACATTCAAAAGCTCGGGCACCTGGAAAGTGTATTTCGAAAACCCGAACCCTCCGCCCAGCACCACACCGAAAGTAAAATACTGGGGCAAGATCATAAAAGAAGATGAGACGCCCACATCTTATTATCTCAACATAACCACTTCCGTGATCTTAATGGTTCTTGGCCTGGCTCTGGTTATATCTTCTATAAGAAGACCGAGAAATGCTGAGAGGGGTAAAAAAAATTAGCTGGATCTATGATGGGGCGTCATCGAGATGGCAGGATGTTCTATATGTCGTTGAGATGGCAGGACGTGGGATATGTCGTTGAGATTTCAGGACGTGGGATATGTCGTTGAGATGGCAGGATGTTGTATATGTCGTTGAGATGGCAGGATGTTGTATATGTCGTTGAGATGGCAGGATGTTCTATATGTCGTTGAGATGGCAGGATGTTCTATATATCGTTGAGATGGCAGGATGTTCTATATATCGTTGAGATGGCAGGATGTTCTATATGTCGTTGAGATGGCAGGATGTTCTAAATGTCACTGAGATGGCAGGATGTTCTATATGTCGTTGAGATTTCAGGACGTGGGATATGTCGTTGAGATGGCAGGATGTTCTACATGTCGTAGAGATTTCGGGATGCACAAATGAATTAACAATAATAAATCAGACATCCTAACAATTAATCGAAACGTAGAACATCCTAATAATAAATCGAAACGTAGAACATCCTAATAATAAATCGAAACGTAGAACATCCTAACAATGAATCGATACGTCCAACATCCTAATAATAAATCGAAACGTCCAACTTCCCATCAAATTATTATATAATTTTTAATCCTTCTTCGATTCGTCTTTCGTTTCTACTTCTGACTTTGGTTTGGCCTCGGGTTTAGCCTCGGGTTTAGCCTCGGGTTCAGGCTCGGGTTCCGGCTCTGGCTCGGGAAGTGGATAAGTGCTCTTTAATTCGAACGTCTTTTGAATTATCGATTCCGAGATAGTTAAGGAGTTCATTATCTGGTATAAGTGAAATTTCTTGTTTTTCTTGGGCGAACTGATATCGTTCGCATCGATCTCGGCATCTTTCAGATTATTATATCCCGCGATCATCTTGCCATCTTCGGTGGTAATTATAAATTTCATCTCTTTGGTTTCCAACATAAAAGATCACCAGGCCTTTGGATTTGAATGTAGACTTTACTGCATTGTGTTTATTATATTTAATATTCATGCGTCATCGGTATTCCAAAAAAGATATATATACAACAACTCAATTAACCTGAAAGGAGGGAATATTTATGGCTAATAGTGATTGGAATTATGATCATCCAAGAAGAGATTCTAGAAGACAGCCGTCACCAGAACCAGAATATGAAAGAGGCGGGTATGAACGTGAAGAGCATTATCGAGAAAGGCCACCACCCAAACAACCTCGACCTAAACGCACTGGTGCATTGATGAGCCTCAGACCTGGTGGAATGTTGGTCCTGATCGGAGTGATTTTATTTTTCGTTGGAACTATAATTGTCCAGAGCTCTACGCTTGTTGAACCACCCGATTCGTTCGATAGCGATGATATGGAAGATTATTACGACCTTGTAAGAAATCTAGTAGGTTTTGGTAAGATATTCACCTGGATCGGTGCGATGGTCATTGTACTGCCCCTATATATTATTGGAATAACCCACGAAAAACTGGATTGGAAGATCCGTGCATCTATGTTAACTACAGCTACCACCATCGTCGTGGCTACCATGATCACGACAATGTTCTTCTCGCTAACACCGGGTATCTTTTAAATGGATTTCCGAATACTCTCTTTGAATACAAATACAATAACATTAATAACTAAAAATTATAATGTCTCAACCATGAAGATCACAAAGATCGACCTGCATATTCATTCCAAGACCGGCTCGGATGGTAATTATTCGGTTGACGAGATATTTTTGGAGGCAAACGCAAGAAAGATCGATCTGATCTCCATAACTGACCATGACTCGGTGGCGGCACAGGCGCGTGCCATTGAATTGGCCGCGGCGAAAAAAGATACGATCAAATATCTGGTTGGCATCGAGCTTAATGTTACCTTCGCACACCCGGATTATCGGGACGGAAAAGAGATATATCTTGATTTTCTGGGGTACCACTTCGATCATAACGATCAAGCACTAACCGAAAAGCTGGAGATGCTGCGCCAGTACCGTGAAGAGCGGGCTCGAAAAATATTAAAGAAATTAAATGTCGAGTTTGCAAAAGAAGATCGCGTACTGTTCGACGACGATGACATTGCGGCGATCAAGGCTACCGTGGACGGTGCGTTCGGCAGACCGCATATCGCGGATTATTTGGTGAAGGTGGGCATGGTGAAAGATCGGCAGGAGGCCTTTGATCGGTATCTGGTGAAGTGCTATGTACCCAAATTTCCACTCAAGCTGCAGGATGCTTCGAGATTGATCAAAAACGCAGGCGGCATACTCGTTCTGGCCCATGGCAACGACCCGTCAGGCACATCACTCGTAAAGCTGACAACATCATTTGATGAACAGTTTAAAATAATAGAGGAGAACTTCTTGGAGTATATCGATGGCATTGAGTGCTGGCACTCGCGGCACGATGAAAATACTATAAAACAATATAGTGCCTTTGGCAAGAGACACGGCCTGATCCGCACCGGCGGCTCGGATTGTCACCAGAAACCCGTGCGCATGGGTTCTGTGAACGTGCCAGTGTTTGTAGCCGAACAGTTCAAATTCGAGATTGGGTGATTCTATATGGATACCGAAAAAATGATTGCAGACTTGCAAAACCCCAAAGCATACCCCGAGAAAACAAATAGTGTTGACCTGGTCCAAACACACATATCATGGGTGTTCATATGTGATGATTTTGTATATAAACTTAAAAAACCGATGGACTTTGGTTTTCTGGACTTTTCCACACTTGAAAAACGAAATTATTACTGCCATCAAGAGATTGTGTTGAACAGCCGGTTGGCAAAGGATGTGTATCTTGGTGTTTATGATGTGGTATTTGAGAAGGATCGGTACAAGATCTCTACTGATGATGATAACGATAATGATACACAAGAACCGGTTGAATATGCGGTTAAGATGCGAATACTACCGGATGAAGTGCTGTTAAAAAATAAGTTCAATGCCGGGACACTTACCATGAAAGATATCGGTGAAGTCGCAAAAATAATAGCAAAGTTTCATAGTACGGCGGCCCGCTCCACCAAGATCGACAGGTTTGGATCCTTAGCCACTGTGAAGTTCAACACTGATGAAAATTTCCACCAGACAAAAAAGTATATCGACCGGTCGATCATGCAAGTGCAATTCGATGCATTGAAGCGTTGGACAGATGATTTTTATAAGCGTCATGCTGAAGTGTTTCAAAACCGCATCGCCTTGGGTAAAGTAAGGGATTGTCATGGCGATCTGCACATGGAGCATATTTGCCTGACATGGCCCATCACTATTTTCGACTGCATAGAGTTCAACGACAGGTTCAGGTACTCGGACACAGCCTCGGATCTGGCATTTCTTCTCATGGATCTCGAATTTCACTACGGTGGAAAGTTCGCCGAGAAATTGTATAAGACCTATAAAAGGTATTCAGGTGAGGCCGATGCCGATTTTGATCTGATCGTTAACTATTATAAGGTATATCGAGCCTATGTACGCGGTAAGGTCAACAGTTTCCAGTTGAATGACCCGAACATTTCGGATGTAAACAAATTTGATGCCCAAAATATCGCACAAAGATATTTCGAGCTGGCACATTCGTATATTAAATAAAAAGATGTTTCGCAAAACGACTAATAAATAACGCATTTTTTTATTAATTCAGATACCGTGTAACGAAAATACTATGCAAAGAAAAATATTAACATACGCATTTTGGAAGTGGTTAAGTGCGCGAGCCGTTCGATACATTTATAAACTCAAATCTTGGAACAGATACCGTATTGATCACCTGTGGTCTACCAGGTACCTGTAAGACCGAGACCTCTGAAGAGATCTCAAAACTTATTGGGTATCAGATACTAAGAACTGACCTGATCAGGTTGGAGGTTCTAAAGAACGAGGACATATTCAATGAAAAGATCGCTTCAAACATGGATAAACGTAAAATGGTCTATGACGAGATGTTCAAGCGCGCGGCTGGTCTAGTTAAAAAAGAGCCTGGTGTGATCCTTGATGCCACATTTGTAACCCAGGGGTTAAGGCGCCGTGCAGCCGAGGTGGCTGCAAATAACAACAATAAATTTGTAATTCTTCAGACCTCGTGTCCAAAAGAGGTGTCGATCGACAGAATTCTACGACGGACCAAAGAAGACTACCAGTCGAACGCACTTACAGAGAAGGCATATACAAACAACCTTAAGAAGTTCGAGCCCGTGGATCTTAACGATCTGAAGGTGTTGCACCCAAACATTAAAATAATACATTTCACCGTTGATACAACCGGAGACGCACCAGAGGACTGGTATGTTGTTGATGTGGTTAATAGATAAGCCTCTTCTCCAATTATTCGCGAAATCTTAGTATTGTGAATTAAGAATAAATCAATGTCAAATCTTATTTTTGTGTATAGTTTGGTTGCTTTTAGATTTGGGATTTTACCCCCACCTCCTCCAACGATTGTAAACAATAATTCATAGAAGTGGCCCCCCTTCCCCAAGTGGTTTAAATTAGTAATCCATCAGAACGGTCAATGAATTCATTCCCCATCCCTTGACGATCAGGCAATATCAAAATTACAATTTACATGATTGTTAAATATCAAATCGCTCAATAATCTCTAACACCCCGCCATCGAATTGTTTCTTTGCAACGTGATCTGCCGCCAGCTTTAGCTCGGTCAACGCATTTCCGGGAACGCAAAATAGGCCGCCTATGCCATGAATGAATTTGCCGATCTCCAGATCGTTTTTGCTGTCGCCTATGTACATGCAGTTGGGCGGGGTAATTGTGTTCTTTTTATCAATTAACACTTTCAACCCGAATAATTTGTCCACGCCCATTGGCATGATATCTACTGATGCGGATGAATAGGTAATGCTTAATTCAAACTCGGCCAGTTCCGATCTCACGAGATCATAGATGTCCTGCACTTGTTGTTGGGTATATTCTACCCCCATTGAGAGGCCCTTAGGGTAGATCGTGATAACGAATCGTTTAGCACCGTCCAGTTCAGCCATTTCGAAGAGTTTGGTTTCTGCCAGCCGCTTGTGGATCGCCGAATGAGGGTATTTCGATCTGTCAAATGTCGGTAATTCGGCAATGCCATCGAAAACTACACAACCGTTCTCGGCAATGATCGGTCTGCTTAGGTTCAACCCCCAAACACGCTTGAGATTCCGGATATACTTAAGATCGCGCCCCGAACAAAATATTATATTAAACCCCGAAGACTCCAAGCCGCGCAATTTACCCTGCAGTACCTCTGTGTGTTTACCATCAAAACCGCGATTGTCTGTTATTGTGCCCTCTATATCCAACAATAGCGCGTAATTCATATGCTTTCTCCAAGGATCTTTATCTGCTTTTTATGAAGTATGGAACATAGAATGGATATTATATATTTGACATTTTGCGTTTTCAAATATGGAAAGCGATAATTTCTAATACTTATAGAATAATCAACTCATGCTCCCAAAAATGTGATCCAAATGCCAGATAGAAACAATTTGAAGTTATTGATCCCCACCGCCGGACCAACTCCGGCTAAAGAAAAGGCAGAATATATTATCAAACTAGTCAAGCGGCTCAGGGCAAAGGCATTAATACTGCATATTGTCAAAGATGTCGCTGAAACCGAGAAATGCGACCAGGGCAAGGTCGCTTTAAAGATATTTAAGGAAGCTGGCGATAAATTCAATGTGGAAGTCGATACGTTCTTGCGTGATGGTGAACTGTTGGACACAATTAGTAAGTTCGCCGAGGATTATGATGTGGATCTTATTATCATGGGCGCCAGCGAAGAGGGTAAAATGATTGCCGATTGGATAGTCTCCGACCTGCGGTATAAGACAGACCTACCAGTGGTGATAGAACCGCACGGGTTCGGTACGATCGCTTATGAAATGTAAAAAAAATTAAACCCGATCGTCGCGCAGTATAACAATGGTATGAATAATGATATAAACATCTTCTACCATACATCATCAAGAGGCCCATACTTAAGTATGGGTTAAGAAAATAATCATTAAAGTGATCTATATGAAATTATTGGTACCCACAGCAGGCCCCGTGCCTGCGCAAGAGAAGGCGGAATACATCTCTAAACTTGCATGCAGTTTAGGGGCGGAAATGGTAGTTTTACATATCGCTATAAACAATAATACAAAACCCGGCAAAGAGGCGTTCAAGATCTTTGAGGGCCATTGCAGCAAAGATAATATCAAACTAAAAACAGTTATAGAAACCGGTGAAGTGATACAATCCATTTCGAAAGTAGCCGAATCTGAGAAGGTTGATCTTATAGTCATGGGTGCAAGCGAGGGGCGCATGGTGGCGAAATGGCTTGCCACCGATGTCATGGAGCGTTCAAAGGTCCCCATCGTCATAATACCCATGGGTTTTGAACATATGATCGAATAAAGTTAAAGTGCTTCTTTAATAGGCTCTTCTTGCAAATCTGTGCATATTTTATGAAACTGGCAAGATAATTTGACCTTATCTCATTGATCATTTGCCTATACAAGTATCGTTACACGGTATCGGTTTCGAACGGAAACTTTTTGACGCCTCAGTCCGCTGGCTGACCCTTCACAAAAAGTTTTACGATCATCCCAAAATTCAGGGTCAGCCTGCTCGTTCGCCGTTTAACGAAAACGTTCTACGGTTTCGAAGCTCGACGTTAAAATTCAAAATTTTAAGATATGAATGAATTTTAAGGTCTCGATTGAATCCGAAGGATTCTATTGTGTATCGTCACACGTCTAACGTTTAACGGCCAGAAGCCGTTAGCCGAAACCGTTTGCCGATACGAGCCTCGATACCGTTTAACGAAACCTTTAGAGAAAACCCAGAATATTATATTTATTAACTCCCAAAACTCTTACACTCCATAACTCTCGACCATTTAGACTCTCTTATTCTCACCCACCGGCAATCACATCGATCGTGATCACGGACGCCCCATCGGGTACTTTAAAAGTGGGATGTTGATTTTTTTGTATGGTTTTTCCATCTACTTTAACCACCACTATGGAAAATTCGTCCTCTATATTTTTCAATATCTCTTCAATTGTCAGCCCTGGCCGCCAGGGCGTCTCAACACCGTTAACTGTTATCAAATTTTTCCGATCCTTAAAGTTTTGATTATAAATTTGTTAAAAGTTTTATTTGTAGTTTGATTCTTCTGATTTGGGGTTTATAATATTAGTAGGTTGAACTAATGGTGAGATTCTGTACTAATGGTTAAAGTAGGTGGCCTTCCGGTCTGCTCGTCAGCCGGTCTATCGGTCTGCCGGTCTATCGGTTTATCGGTCTGTTAGTCTATCGGTCTACCAGTCATCC
>JAEHCK010000007.1 GCA_020696345.1 Thermoplasmata archaeon
TGGAGAATATGTCTGGGCAACTATCGATACACGAAATCAATTACTTACTGTGTATTATAACGACGAAAATCTGATTGTAAGAAAGATTAAGAGATTTTGTTATAAAATTCCTGAGAAGGTGAGATATCGTAATCATTCAATTTTAATGTCTGGCTGAATAGAAAAGGGTGCACGATGTACTGAACCTAAAAACGCAACTAAGGGTTACCTATGTGTTGAGCTTTTTTGGGTGCACGATGTATTGAACCTTTCCAACTAATCGACCAGTAGACTGATAGACCAAATCAACATTCATTCTACAGTATATGGTGCCTACCAAGGTTTTTTTGCAATTCAACTATATTATTATTTAATAACAAATGTACCTTCTCATCGCTGATAACTTTGTGGGCTAATGATGAAAATTTATCTTCAAACGGTATTGGAAGGTCCATTAACGCATTGATGATTGTGTGGGTCAGTTCGCCTAAATACGGGTTATAACCCCCTTCCATCAAGATCACCATCTTGTTCTTTAGATATTTTCTCAGCATTGAACAGAATTCATAATAACCATCTGCAGTTAGATTGAGATCAGTATAATGATCGCTGTGGTGCGAATCAAAGCCATTACAGCATATTACAAAACCTGGTTCAAATGATCTGTATAGTGGAATGACCAGTTTTTTGAATACCGTTAAATATTCTTCATCACCAGACCCACGCGGCATCTCTACATTCACGGTTGTCCCGATCCCGTTCGACTTACCCATTTGTGACAAAAATCCAGTCTTTGGATAAAAATTGTGCGGGTCCTGGTGCATAGAGATCAACATCACGGTGGGATCTTCATAAAAGATGTCCATGGTACCATTGGCAGCATGTGCATCCCAGTCTATGATCAGTACCTTTTCTATTCCCTTTTTTCTCTGTAGATATCTTGCAAGAACGGCTGCGTTGTTATAGATGCAATACCCACCGTATTTATCTCTGCTGGCATGGTGGCCTGGCGGGCGGATGAGTCCAAATCCGAATTCTGCATTTTGTGCTAAGACCTCTTCAGCAGCTTTGATGGCACCACCAATGGCAAGAAGGGCCAGGTCATGGCTCTGTTGAGTAATATATGTGCTATCACCTAAAAAACCTCCGCCCTTCGAGGCATAATCTTTAACAAATTGGATATATGGTTTGATATGAACTCTAAGCAGATCCTCTTCACTACCTGGTGGATAGTCTGAAACTAATCTGCACTTCTTATTGAACACCTTTTCGCGGCCTTTTAAAAGTTCCATGATCTTGATCAACCTTTCAGGTGTTTCAGGGCTTGATATATTGGGACGATGATTAATATGGCCTGGATTATATGTCACTATCACCTTGGTTGATACTTCAGTGGCATCTTTCAGTCTGGCCTCAACTTTCAACGACTCATCTTCAATTGGTTCTTTCGTCTTCGTTTTATATGTTGAATCACGCCTCTTATACTCTTCAATACGTTTTTCCAAAACTTCACGAATGTGTGCCTTCACTTCCGGATTTAAATTGAAACCAAATGACAACACTTTCACAAAGAATTTATCTATTTCCTTTAACGGTTCAGGCTCCGACTTTATGAATTTATCAAGCCCGGAGTTGAAGCCTGACTCTTCAACCACCGGCAGGTTCTTTAAAACCAGGTCTGATACCAAACCCAGTTGGTTACCCTTATTAATTACAAAAAATAGATCTTGTATTTCATCATCTTGTTTTAACATTGACTCGTTAAATTGTTTCAGGTATTCAATATTATTATCTATGAAAAGTTCATAATTAAATACCAATGATCTGATAGCGGCATCTTTTACAGTTTGTCCATTCGTTCCACTCTTTTTTTCAATACTTCGTATTATCTCACGCTCGGTCAGATAATAGAATTCTTTATTATCCGGGCCAAAATAAACTAAAATATTAACATGTGGGTCTGCGAGCAATTCAAAAGCCTTTTGTATGGATAATTCCGGATCTATGATCAAAAAACTTTTTTCTAATTTACGAAACAGTTCTTCCATATAATTCCAGGCTCCTCTTAGATTACAATCTCCATCTTTACTATAAATAGATCTCTTCGAAGTACATTTTTACTTTTTTGATCAGATCTCGTTTATTTGACATTGGTAATATTATATAAGTTGGATGTTTAATCAACTCTACAGGTTGATATTTGAAATCCTTCTTTTCTTTAAATCCGAACTTTTTGAAAAACAACTCTGCACGTTGATTTATGGGTTTAACGAGCATATATCCAACCGTTAATTTAAGCCCGAGCAGTGCAAGACGATATCCGATCTTTCGCTTCCTCAGTTCCGGTGCAGTTTCAATTGCACGCAATACATAAACCGGGCTACCATCCCTGGCCACACCCTCGCCCCACTCATCGATATGGATCCAGCCTAAAACCCAATCATTATCCATTGCAACCATGAATATTGGCTTGGGAAACTTGCGCAACCAGGCTTTGAACGTCTCTTTATAATTTATTATGCCCAGTTGTGTAAAGAACTCAAACTCTTTTAACTTACATTGTTCAATATCTTTTGGCGAATCTACCTGATAATAAGAAATGTTCGAGTTCTTGGCTAGCAATCTCAACAAGTCACATCCGCATAAATGAATAACGCTCAATGTTGTCATTTTGTGTTTTTAATTAGATTATATTATAATATATAAAAAAGTATTTAATTAATTTATGTATAAAAAATCCAAAAAAATGAGTTAATCGGTTCAACTATTACATTAACCCGCAGTAACTTGTCGATATATTCAGCCAACAATATTCAATTCGGATCATTTTATTTCTGGATAAACCATCCAAACACATTCGTTATTCCGTAATAACATATTGAGTTTTGTTGGAGATATCTTTGCTTTTTCCAGCAGAATGGGCAGCCATTCTGCGGGTGAACGCTTTTGTGTGCCGTCGTATAGAACTGCAGCCAATTGAGCATATCTAACATTACGCTCACCTACTTTAATTCGTTCAACAGCAAAATTACGATAAGTCTGACAGATCACACAACACGTGGTCAAGGCTGCGGATTTTACCGTATGATTGTAGTATTCAGCCACTTTAAAGTGCTGTTGTGAGAGCTCACCAATGCGCTTTATGTATTCTAACATACCTCGTTTATAATGGCATTCTTCTGTAACAATACAGTTCTCGGTGGGGGTTTTTAAACTCTTTTCAAAAGTGGATAGAATAGAAACACGGTTTCGTAATGATTCTAGAAATGTTTCCCATGTATCATATTCTTCTTCGGGCATACTTTTAGCCAATGATGATGCCAAACTGACTAGATAATTACTCATCCCGGCCTCACCTTGTTTATCTGCAATATCTTCAAGAAATAGGAATGCGGATACATCTACAAATGGATTGTCCTCGGACATTTCCTTTTTGGTAGTTTGTTTCTCTTCAATGGTCATTCTTTTTCCTCCTTAGAATCTTTTTCCGCACCTTTTATTTTCGCATCACGGATACTTAGAGAAAAAACGCAAATGTAGTTTCTCAATAGACTGCGAATAAACTCTGGGTTGATCGCGATCTTTGTCAGTGCGTCTTCTACGATCTTTACCTCACCAGTAAAACCCTTATTGGCTAATTGCTGACATTCTAATAATTGATCTGCAATTGTAATATTGTTCGCCACCTCTTCACGGAACTTTTGATGAATGACACAAAAATTACAAACTGCAGTATTTCGAATTGTAATGTTATATTCATGAGCCACCTCCGAATCCGCTGATGGCATCTCACCAATGCTGTCCATAAT
Source organism: Thermoplasmata archaeon (assembly GCA_020696345.1). Lineage (GTDB taxonomy): Archaea > Thermoplasmatota > Penumbrarchaeia > JAEHCK01 > JAEHCK01 > JAEHCK01. The sequence continues at coordinate 3,789 of JAEHCK010000007.1, forward strand.
ACGTAAGATCGTAGGTTTGAACACGCATTCCTTAAGTGCGTAAATGTAACCAACTACATCGCCGTCTTCATCAATAATAGCCAGATCAGTTAATGCACTCACATCACCTTCGATCGCAAATGCAGTTCTTCCTTCACGCAGAGCCACATTAAACGAAGGCCAACCCATATATGCCTCTTTTCCCATACGCTTTGCGAGGCTTTCACCTACACGAGACCAATACTGGATAGTGCCCTCTATACCTGCTTTTTCACTCATATCTTGAATTAGTGATATTAATGCAACATCTAACATAAATCTCACCTGTTTTTTATTACATGTATAATTGAAATGAGTTTAATGATATAAAAACTTATTGAGAGAGAGGAATAAATCTATGGTATGTAGTGTAAACGAGGGGCATTTCTCAATGTTTCGTTTACTATTGACACCATATAGATGGAGATCACCTCGATGGAAAAACATCTGCCAGACAGTATGTTGATCATTAACCGACTACTGTGATTCGACCACTACGATCATTTAATAAATTGAATCGTTTGGGGAAGGGGGATCATTACTATGAATTGTTGTTGAAAAACATTTGGTGAAGGGTGTAAAATGGATAAACTACTGCTTATTTGAATTGATCAATTAATGCATGTACGGGAATGGACTACTTGATGATTGGTAGTGAATGGAGCACTTGATGCTTGGTAGGGAATGGATTGCTTGTTGCCTAGACGGGAAGCGTGATCCTATTCCCCATTCCCATATTCATTATCAACCAATCACATTCCCCTGCCCAGTAGTAATAAATTGCATTCCCCTCTTTACATTCTTACTTTTAACTTTTACATTTTGACTTTTCCAACTTTGAAAAACTAAAAAGTTTTTCAATGTAGAATAATTTTTCTCTAGAAAATTGTTCCAATATCCCAAGCGATAATTACCTGTAGTGGTCCACCTTCCACTAGTGTTTTACATTGTTAAACCTGAGTTTATAAAATCTGATTTTTAATGACATGCTCAGTACAGTTTAATGTTGTAGGGTCTAATTACCATTATGCACTTCAAGGTTAAGAACATCAAGGGACATAAATATCTATATCTGATAGGCACAATGACCCCCGACCCCTGAATTGTGACCTCTAACCCCTGAATATATTTGTAATATTTGAATTTCACTTCTTTACCTAAATCGGGAGAAGAACCATAATAATATATATAACACTCACAGCATTCTGGGACTGTAAACATTTAAACATTTAAAACTTCATGGGTGACATAATGATGAACCAACCATCTTATCAACCTGAAAATACTCGAAACAAACGATACTTTAAATTGACTATCAAAACAGTGTCAATTCTAATTTTGGTGCTATTATTCTTATCGATATTGTCCGGGTCGACCTATGGCGGTGATGATAACGGTAATTCCACGAATCTGGGTTGGATCCTATTTTATATAACATTAGTAGTTTTGATCATTATCGTTATTCTCTGGATCATCACTTATGTGATCATGCGGGGAGTGATCAGCCGAATGCAGTCCAAGCATGACAAGCTGCGTCGCTACGAATCGCGCAAGGATTCCGATCTCGAACGTAAAAGTCATGAAGAGGCACGCGAGCGTAAACGCTCAGCCCGTACACCGAAAGGGAATTGTATAGTATGCAACCGTAAGTTCATTCCCGGCGCGGATGCATATATGTGTGAATGTGGCAAATTTATACATGTTCATTGTTTATCAGAAATTAGCCTATGCCCACATTGTGGTCGTGAGCTCGATAAAGATTACGGTATAGTGCGTGTAGAAACACCAAGCCGCCGTGGTAGTGGTGGTAGTGCAGCTAATGAAAGTCCACATCGCATTAGAATTGATAGATTGATCAAAGCACGATTTTGTCCGGTCTGTAACAAGATAATCAAGGCTGGTGATTGTGCCATGGAATGCTCTTGTAACGCAACATTTCACGAGAAGTGTTCGTATAAGGCCAGGACATGCCCGAAATGTGGTAAGAGATAAATCCAAAGTATGAAATACGAATCTCTAAACAAATCCGAAATAAGAATGACCCAAACTAGTTTTTCCTGCTGATGTTTGGTATTTAGTATTTGTTTAGGGGGTTGGAATTACATATTAATTGTTACTTAATAAAAGGAATTCCAAGCTTCAAGAAAAATAGTGCAAACTCAATAATAAATCCTATTTTTATGTGAAATTAGAACTTCGGATTTAGAATTTTCTTTCATTAATTTTTCTTTTTAAAGATGAAATCGACTGGTAGCATTGAAATTTCAATGCGTCATAAAAAACTAATACTTTTTTTCCAAGGCATCACGTTTGGCATTCTGAGCTATCATTAAAGTGTTTTTTAATATAAAACTCGATAAGTTCCTTAACTTCAGGTATGCAGTTCTTATCCTGTATACCCACCTTGGTTCGCTCCTGTACATCTTCAAATGTGCGTGCGCCTTCAAGTACGGCTTCCTCGATATCTTTGTTAGTTATCTTTAATATCTTGTCAATAACCTTGATATTTTCGTCCCTGACGCGGTCTTCTTGATCGTTTTTAATGAAATAATCGTTTATCGCCGCGCGCAGTGCTTTATCACCCAGTACACTGCAGTGTACCTTTCTTTGTGGCAGGTCACCCAGGCGTTTGATGATCTCCTTATATGAAATCTTTAATGCGTCCTCCAGCTTCATTCCACTATCTTCGGTCACCATCACCGAGAGCATGGAAGTTGAAGCAATTGCACTTGCACAGCCAAACGTCTGCCATTTGCACTCTTTAATAACCTCATTTTCTTTATCCACCTTGATCCAGAGCTTTATCACATCACCGCAGGCAGGTGAGCCAACTATACCAACACCGTCAGCTCTGTAATCCTGGGCCTCCTCGGCGGTTGTGAGAATGTTTTGCGGATTGAAGAAGTGCTCTTTGACCTTGTCCGAATAGAACCACTGCTGCCCTGACTTGCCCACTACTTCGGCTTCTGCCTTTACCTTTGCCTTTGACTTTACCTCTACCTCTGTATCTGCATCTGTTTCTGCTCGAATCTCCACTTTTTCCTGGTCTTTGTTCTCTGTGCTATTATTCTTGCTCCCGGCCTCATCATCACTCATTTAATACCTCCGATTTCGTTAATCGTACCGGGCTCAACATACGAAGCCGTTCCACAATCGCGGGTAATTTTTCCAGAACATAATCGATATCTTCTTTCGTTGTCCTTTTACCTAAGCTGAACCTGATGCTGCCGTGCGAGGCTTCATACGGTAATCCAATTGCAAGAATTACATGACTGGGTTTGAGTTTTTGGCTGGTACATGCCGAACCACTGCTGGTATATATGCCTTCATAGTCGAGCATAAGTACCAACGCCTCACCTTCAACATTCAAAAACGTAATGTTTGCATTGTTTGGTAATCTTTGTGTTGGGTGTCCGTTCAGGAAAGTGTCCGGGATGTTTTTCAACACATTATCTATGAAATAATTTTTTAACTGGTTCAACCTTTTTGACTCAAATCTGCGTTCGGCCTGACCCAGCTCAAGCGCCTTTGCTAACCCCACGATACCGGGTATATTTTCCGTGCCCGCCCGTAGCCCAAACTCATGACCGCCGCCGTGGATCCACGATTCGATCTTTACACCGGCGCGCATATATAATAATCCAGTACCCTTCAATCCGTAGATCTTGCTCCCGTTCAGGGTCATCATGTCAACGCCGAGTTTCTGTACATCGATCTCGAGCAGCCCACCACCTTGGCAAGCATCGGTATGAAACAATACATTATGTTTTTTGGTAATTCTGGCAATATCTTGGAGCGGTTGAATAGTACCTATCTCATTATTCGCATACATGATGGTAACTAAAATAGTATCATCTCGTATGGCGTTCTCAAGCTCGGAGAGTGAGATCAGACCGTACTTATCCACATCAAGATAAGTGACCTCAAAATCATGAGTCTTCTCCAACCATTCCAGTGAATGCAGCACTGCATGGTGTTCGGTCTTTTGCGTGATCATATGTTTTCCGGTTTTCATGTGTGCATATGCGCTGCCCTTTATTGCCATATTACACGATTCCGTACCTGACCCCGTGAAGATCACTTCCGATGGCTTACAATTCAAGCATTTGGCAACGGTTTCTCGTGATGAATCCAAGGCCTGTTTGGCTTTTAACCCCATGGAATGAAAACTACTGGGGTTGCCGTAGTTATTCTCGAAAAACGGTTTCATTGCCTCAACCACTTCCGGACGCATGTAAGTGGTTGCTGAATGGTCGAGATAAACCTCTTTTATGATAATCCCTCATAGATAGTTGATTATCGAATAAGCCTCTTTTGTTACATGAATGTGTTCTATGAATATCATATTGTAATAATTATCTTTATTGATTCTTAAGGAATTTGTGATATAAAACTTTAGTATTTTAATATGTTGTATCTTGATTAAGTTAATATGACGATGTAATCAGGGGTCAGGGGTTACAATTTAGGGGTTACAATTCAGGGGTCAGGACTCAAGTCTTTTAAACTTCCAGACCCCTAATAAATAATTTTCTCAACTTTTATCCCGACCCCCGACCCCTAAATGGAGTGAGGGAAATAATTTGTTTAAAACACAAAATCCAAAAATCCAGACCCCAAGAAAACACCAAAAACAAAACGGGCATCTTAACCTTAACCGATAGATAACTATCTTTGTTAGTATTGGGATTTAAGATTTGGGATTTTCGTGGGTATTTCGATTTGGGTTTTTGGATTTAACCTCAACCCATTCTTCCATCTTGAGCTCAAAGCATCAAATAGTATGTCCTAACCAAAAAAAAGACTTTGAACATCCAAACAATGGAAATCTTTAAAAACCAGTTGTTCTTTCCCCGTTACTCAATCGAAATAGATATATACCAAAATAATATATACTCGGTAATTCAATAAACGAGTCTATTCAAACCAAAAGGCGTAAAGTTGTAAGATACGGATAATTTTATTCCATCGATGAGCAATTATATTCTTGGTTTGAAACAATACCTATGGGGATTCAAGAACTCCGGGACCATAACACTCGTGACCTCTTGGATCCGACGCTTGCAAGATATCAGGTGAAACCTGTTAATTCCACCCAGTTCAACTGGAAGATAAATTAGGATTTTGGTGATTATGTGTATAACTGTCAAAATTACTCCTATTAATTTATAAATTCCGGTTGATCCTGCCGGAGATCACTGCTATTGGAATTCGGCTAAGGCATGCGAGTCGAGAGGGTTCGGCCCTCGGCAGACGGCTCAGTAACACGTGGATAATCTGCCCTTAGGTGGGGAATAATCTCGAGAAATTGAGCATAATGCCCCATAGCTTTAGAATGCTGGAATGCTTTTAAAGCAAAAGCCCCGGCGCCTAAGGATGAGTCTGCGGCCTATCAGGTTGTAGTGAGTGTAACGGACTCACTAGCCGACGACGGTTACGGGTCCTGGAAGGGAGTGCCCGGAGATGGACTCTGAGACACGAGTCCAGGCCCTACGGGGCGCAGCAGCTACGAAAACTTCACAATGCGGGAAACCGCGATGAGGGAATTCCAAGTGCTTATACTTTGTATAAGCTGTTTACTTGCCTAAAAAGCAGGTAGAGTAAGGGCTGGGTAAGACTGGTGCCAGCCGCCGCGGTAATACCAGCAGCTCAAGTGGTGATCGTTTTTATTGGGCCTAAAGCGTCCGTAGCCTGTTTGGTAAACCCTTGGGTAAATCGGGCAGCTTAACTGTCCGAATTCTGAGGAGACTGCCAGACTTGGGACCGGGAGAGGTCAGAGGTACTCTTAGGGTAGGGGTGAAATCCTGTAATCCTAAGAGGACCACCAGTGGCGAAGGCGTCTGACTAGAACGGGTCTGACGGTAAGGGACGAAGCCCTGGGTCACGAACCGGATTAGATACCCGGGTAGTCCAGGGTGTAAACGCTGCGGGCTTGGTGTTGGGGGTCCTACGAGGGCATCCAGTGCCGGAGAGAAGTTGTTAAGCCCGCCGCCTGGGGAGTACGATCGCAAGATTGAAACTTAAAGGAATTGGCGGGGGAGCACAGCAACGGGTGGAGCGTGCGGTTTAATTGGATTCAACGCCGGAAAACTCACCGGAGGCGACGGTTATATGAAGGTCAAGCTGATGACTTTACCAGATTTTCCGAGAAGTGGTGCATGGCCGCCGTCAGTTCGTACCGCAAGGCGTTCTGTTAAGTCAGATAACGAACGAGACCCCTACCCCTAGTTGCCATCAGATCCTCCGGGATGCTGGGCGAAGCTTAGCTTCCTACTCTAGGGGAACCGCTGGTGCTAAATCAGAGGAAGGGAGGGGCAACGGTAGGTCAGTATGCCCCGAATCCTCCGGGCTACACGCGCGCTACAAAGGTTGGGACAATGAGTTCCGATACCGAGAGGTAAAGGTAATCTCGAAACCCAATCATAGTTCGGATTGAGGACTGTAACTCGTCCTCATGAAGCTGGAATCCGTAGTAATCGCGGATCAACATCCCGCGGTGAATATGCCCCTGCTCCTTGCACACACCGCCCGTCAAACCATCTGAGTTGGGTTTGAGTAAGGTCTCTTCTTTTTGTGGAGTTCGAACTTAGATTCGGCAAGGAGGGTTAAGTCGTAACAAGGTATCCGTAGGGGAACCTGCGGATGGATCACCTCCTACGTTATCAAACCAGTGAACTGCTGGTGGGGTTAACAGGCACCAAAATATCTGCAAGCGTATTTTCTTTTTTTTTGTCCAGCGTAGTGTTAGGTTTATTGAGTGATAACTTTGTGAGTTTTTTGAAGTATGTGAGTTCAGGGAGTGGAAGAGTGTGTGAGTTAAGTTAGTTTTCAGTGTAATGAATTCACACTGGCAACCGATAGCTAAGAACTGATAACTATTTTTGACTCCATAGACTCTTGACTCTATGGACTCTAGACCTGTATTGATACACTGTCTCATCAAAAATAATATATCCAAGTTCGCTATTGTGGATTTTTAAATAACTCCCCGATGATCAAATTCTAATCAACAATGATGAGGGCCGGTAGATCAGCTTGGAAGATCGCCTGCTTTGCAAGCAGGAGGCCACGGGTTCAAATCCCGTCCGGTCCATAATAATTTTATTATCATGTTTTTATTGATATATTTTGGGATTTGAACCCTAAATAAAATACAATAATTGATGTTGAGACCCTATTTTATTTTGAGCTTGGAATTCTCATTATTAATCATTGATATAAACCAGAATTCCAACCACCACAGGAAAAATTCCGTAATAAAAAACAGATGTTATTAGGAATTTATAGCTCAGAACAAAATAGGCCATGATCAAATACTTATCCTATTTTGTTCATTCAAGTAAAAGAATTAAAATACCAAATATGTTTTAAGGTAAAAAACCATAAGTAATTGTTGTAATCAGCAATACTAACAAATCAACCGAGACGAAAGATATGGGCTAGACCGGGGTGGTAGGCGTACCCTTTGCAACTTGTTGCAACCGAAACCGTCTATACGCGGGGTCGAAGTCGATGGAAGGCGTAACCAGTGTTGTGCCAAGCCAGGAATCAACTATGATATCTCGTCCCTCGGGGTTGGAGGTAATAGTGGTGATAATCGGAGGATTGTCTTCATTATTTCTATCATGGGCACCAGGCCAGGCCCGGAAGGGAGCAGCCCAACTATGGACTCTTAACGCTCGTGGGGTTGCGGGATTGAGAAGATCTTTGGATAATTGGTGTAAAACCAGGATGTCGACCAAAGACGCGCCCATGTCCGTCAAATTATAATGAGGATATTTCCAAAAGCTCCAAGTTACAAATCATTAGAATAGGAAAGCGGGAGGAGGACTCTTAGCAGAGATATTTATGTGTATCGTTAGAGGAAATTGGGTTTTATCATTAAGATATCAACCCACTTTCCTAACTACTCTTTCCTCTTCCCTTCCAATTAATTTATATCGTTTTTGTTATTTAACTCCGTTTTGATAATTATGAACTCAAATAAACTTAACAATACGAATATATCGTTTGTAGTCTTCGATCTGGACGGTGTTTTGGTCGATACGGTCAGTTCCTGGGTCTGGATCCATGAACATTTCGGCCTCAATAACGATAAGTCGTATTATGCATACATGAACGACGAGATCGATGACCATGAGTTCATGCGCCGTGATATTGCACTCTGGCTCGGTAAACGGAATAAAATGCATATTCAGGAGATCGAACAGATCTTGGAAGGGGTGCCGATCATGCATGGTTTCTATGAAACCATGAAATGCCTCCGTTTCCTGGGCATACAAACCGCCATCGTCAGTGCGGGTCTGGAAAACCTGGCATTGCGCGTGGCAAAGCTTGGCAGGATCGACCATGTACTGGCAAATGCTCTGGAAATCGATGAAGACGGCTATCTGACAGGTGAGGGTTTACTGCGCGTTGGTCTTAAGGGCAAAGGCAAGGCAATGACCGAACTACTTGAAGAGGCGGGTATAGAACCAAAGTCTGTTGCGGCGGTAGGTAATGGCGATATAGATATCCCCATGTTCAAGGTCAGCAGTTTGGGTATTGCATTCGATCCACTCGATGAACAGATACGGGAAGATGCCGACGTTGTAATTATAAATAAGGATCTCACCGAGATATTACCCTATATCTGTGACCTGGACTCGCTGCCAAATAGTATAAGGCCAGGAAAATAGATTTTTTTTCATCCATTATTTCTACACTGCACTTACCGGTTTTGTGATATTTGTTCGGTGTTTTTACTATTAATCAGTTATATAATCGGAATATAGATTCAATGAGTAATTGATTGGAATTGATCTTAGGCAAACTTATTTATAAAAGAGTCTATAATTCAACTATTCCATGCAACTTAAATTTGTAAAATTAATCTATCCTGGTAAATTACAAAGAAATGACATTTTAAAGATCTCCACCTCAAGGATCCAACTAACCAGACTAAATATGACAATCTACGATATTGTGGATCATTTTGAACAAAATATTTTCTTAAAAATAAAAATGACTGAAGAACAAATCAAAACCAAGGTTCAATTAAGAGATATAATAAATCTTCATAATAACACAGGAATCAAAGATATTTCCCAAATAAGATCCATGATCACCAAGATCAAATCAAAAAAGGACATTCTACATCAAAGTAAATTGCCAAATATAAAATTAGTTAAAACAAAAGATAATGATTGTGTATTATTTGATGGCCATCATTCTATGCTTGCTTATATGTCTTTAGATAGAAAATATTTACATGAAATACCTCATTTGATTGTTGAAAATGAGCAGGGATATGTACTTGACAAAGACATTCTTGTATTTTTTGGGCCCTATGCAAGTGAATTAACCGAATCAACCTGGCGAGATTATGTTATAAACTGGCAAGCGACAAAAAAGAAACAACTTTGCATACGGATACAAAAAAACATGGGTGAACTTTTTGATTCACTTCAAATCATGATAACCATGTAAGCTTAATCTTGCAATCAAATAAGACACCGTGGATTCTGCGCCTTGGTTTAAATTTATTGCGGATTCGCCAATTCCATCATGACATCCACCAGTTAGTTCGTTATACACCATTCTATTCAATACATTGTTCCCCATAAACCATTTGAATGTGTTGATTGCGTTTTTCTTATACTCATCTTTCTTTGTTATATCATGTGCTAAAATAAGTGTCTGGACCATGGAAGATACATCTACAGGTTGTTGATCGAAATGAGCCCTTTTACCTTTTTTAAAATACCACCCATCATGCCCAATAGGTGCATATCTTTCTTTTTCTAAAGTAATTGACATTAAAAATTTCAAGGTTTTTTCACCAACATTCAAATATTTTTTACCATTTGTAGCAAGATAAGCATATAAGAGGGCCTCGGGCAATTTGCTGTTCGAATAAGTTAAATATTCTTCGAACCATTGCCATTCATCAGAAGAAGATTGGTTATATGATGATATTAAATAATCTGCTAGTTTTTTAATTTTAGCAACATTTTTATTAGAAGGTTTTGCGAGATTATAAAAATATAATCCAAGTATCTCAAATGCAACAGCTCTTGGAGATCGTATATCTTTGATTGCGTTTATCGATCTTTCAAAAATTTGCTCAGCTTCATCCCTTAATTTTTTAGGAATTGATTCAATAGAGGCTAAATATCCAAGCGCCCATAACGCCCTACCATGAGCGTCTTCAGACCAGTGTGTTAAATCTACCTTTCTACTATAATCAACGAAATTATACAATTTTACATCGGGCTGTTGAACATGTTTTATAAAATTAAGGTAAATATTAATCAATTTTATCTTAGAATCATCCTTATAAACATCTTGATACATACAACAGGCTATCATTGCCCGTGCATTATCATCCAGAGTATATCCTGAGTCTTTGTCAGGCTTATTTGTTTGTGCAAATTGAATGATACCGAAATTATCTGTAAGTTTCATAAGATGTTTAAATTTAATTCTTGGAAGTTTTACTTCATACTTTTCAAACACATTTAAATGTTTATTAAACTGTCTTAAATAAGCTATTGCAACATTGGGCCAGGTCATCTTCCTTGTGTAAGCATAAGCATTTTTTCCCATACATTCTTTTAAATTGGGATCAGATAGTATCTTTATAATTGCATCTGTAAATGATTTTGAATTATTAAATTCCGTTAATAATCCTCTTTCTTCGTTTATTATATCTTTTGCATGCAAGATCGGAGTTGAAATGACCGGTCTACCGCAGCCCATGGCATAGACCAAGGTTCCACTTGTAATCTGGTTTGGATTAATAGAAGAAGAGATATAAATATCAGAAGCTTTCAGATATTTTATTATCCCACTTAATGTAAGATATTTATTATACAATTTCACATTATTCTGAAGCCCCAATTCCTTTACCTTTTCTTCAAGAAAGATCCTGTATTTTTCCCCCTCTTGTTTACGAACTACCGGATGAGTTTGACCTAATATCAAATATAGAACATTTGGAAAGTTCTTTACAACCTCAGGAAGTGCCTCAATAACATATTCATATCCCTTCCCTGAGCTTATTAATCCGAATGAGGAGAGTATGGTTTTATCTTCAAAACCTATTTTTGATTTTTCTTTTAAATTTTTATCAAATGTAACAGATGGTATCCCATGTGGGACAACGACAATATCTGTGGTTATGCCATAATCCCTTTTGAGAATCTCAACACCTTTTCCAGTCATTACTATAATGCACGCAACTTTTTTTGCAATTGCCTGTACGACTTTTTTAAGTATATCATTTGGATTTGGTAAGACTGAATGAAATGTTACCATTGTAGGTTTATTTAATATCTCAAGAAAAGAAATTAGGTAACTACCATATTCACCTCCGAAAATCCCAAATTCATGTTGAATATTAACAAGTTTGATGGCATCTATTTTATTGATTTCTTTCGCTGTATCAATGTATTCTTGAATATTGGTATCATCTATCTGAAAAATAACGTTTTTAGGATAATTATAGATACTGATTCCGCCTCGATTCATTGCTAGTATTTTAGATTTAATTTTTGGTGAATACTTCTTATCAATAGCTTTGGTCAGATCTTTAGTAAAAGTAGCTATTCCACATTCCCGCGGTGGAAATGTGGTCATGTATAAAATCCAGAATTGCTTTTCATTATTTGTCATATAAAATAAGGAAGAACAATCTGAATTAATAAATTTATCTATAATAAATACAATTATTAGTTAACTTTTTGACTTTTTCACTAACTCGTCAAGAAGTTCATTAATATTAAGAGAAGCAACCCCAATCCTGGTATCAGCAGCTCCATAATAAATATAAAGTGTCTCATCAAAGACCACCGCCCCAGTTGGAAACACTACATTATCAACATCACCCTTTAATTCCCATTCGAGTTCAGGCGAAAAAAGAGGATAATCAAGTCGGGCAATTTCAGAACAAGGATTTTTAATATCTAATAAAGCAGCAGCGGCACGATAAATCCTACCCTCTGGAGAGTTCTCAGTTGTATGGTAAATAAACAGCCATCCTAGATCGGTTTCAATGGGTGGACAGCCGGCTCCAATAGCTCTTGACTCGAACCAGTATTTAGTATCAATCACTGTGTGATCTGCTAATTTGCTTAAATGATTTCTCCAGTATTCAATGGTGAGGTCTTTGAAATCATTAAAATAAATTAATTGTATATTTGGTAGGACTCTAATTAGTAATGCGAACTTGCCATTGAATTTTTTAGGAAAAATAAATGAATCTTTTCCCCATAAATATACTGTATCAGCGGCCTCATTTTCAGTTCTATTATATATGTCGAAATTAAAATATTTTACTGGCATTTTCGACTGTTTAAATATTTCTTTTGCTTCGGAATAAGATATATAATGAGATATTTTCCCTTTTTTTTCGAAGTTCTCCAGGTCTTTGCTTAGTGCATATGCCGTAACTACCTTTGTACCATCATAAGCCATATAAAAAAGATAATATGTTCCATCAAAAAATACAATTCTAGGATCTTCCACACCATGTATTTCATAATCATATTCAGGAAATAAGATTGGTTTTTCTGCCCTTTCTACTACTTCTAACGGACCATTTAATTTACAATAACCCACACTTGAATAATTTCCATACTTAACAGCACGATAGAACATATGAACATTATCGCCAACTCGAATGCAACCAGGATTTAGCACCGCTTGATTTTCGAATTCATGTTTGGTTGCTTCAAGAATAACGCCTTCTTTTTTGATTGTAACCATTGCCGAGAAGGAATATTATCTTAATATTTAAATTTAAGTATACTCTAATTTATCTAAGTCGCCTTACCGCCATTTTCTATCAAGGCTTTAACGGGTTCTATACCATATGGCGTCCCCGCTTCTATCGCTTTAAGAACCGCGCCACCACCGGTGAAAAAATAATACTTTGAGTTATCAAAAACAGATAAGTATAACCCAGGGCACAGATCTTTGAATTCTTGAAGGGTGTCACCACCACCATAGAGCTTGTGCGCTTCCACATTTTGGTCGATTTTACGGTCCAAGGCGGCGGAGCCTTCAATGAAATGTGGCGTAAATCCCATCACTGCGTTCACAAATATCGTCCTGGCTGAATTAATCGCCTCAGATATTTTAGGATCCTCGAATGATTTCTCAGCGATGTCTAGAATGTAATTAAGTTCCATACCTTTCTTAAGATCCTTAATGGACCTTAGACGATATTTACCTTCAAACTTACCTTCCATGGTATCGGATTCATAAAAAAATGGTAATTCAAAGATCTTATTATTTTCAGCGTCCATATCTACCAGTTTTTTCGCTGCTTCAATATCTGATTCGCTTATTCCTTTAATTTTCACATCATATTTTGCACAAAGGTAAGTGTTGTAAATTACACCTCCTAATATTAGTGTATCCACTTTATTATATATTTCATATAGTGGACCTATTTTTGTACTATATTTTGCTCCGGCTATTACTGCCAAAAATGGTCTTTTCGGTTGAAGTACCTGATAGAGGTTTAATATCTCGGACTGCATCAAATAACCTGCAAACGAGGGTAAATGCTTGGTTATAACAGAAGTTGACACATGGGGCTGCCAGGAACCAAATGCATCATTAATAAATACATCCGCTAAACCAGCTAATTGTAAGCTGAAATCCTCCCTTTCGCTGCTATCTGTTTCTTCTCCTCGGAACCATCGTGTATTTGGAAGATATATTGCTCCAATTTTTTTATCTTTTAATTTTTTAATTGCAAGATTTACTGATGTATCTATACTTTTTATACCCCTGTCTCCTTCAACTTTAAACCGAGGCATGAAGATCTTTGTATGCAATTTATTTTCTAAGTACTCAACAATGGGTTTTACCGAGGTTGATTCATTCACATCAATTTTTCCAGTTACATTATCCCTAGGTCTCCCTACATGGGTCATTATTATAAGTCTGCCGCCACGTTCCACTATATTGAATATCGTACCAATGGTTTGATCAATTCGGTACGGATCACGAATTCGACCCTCCTTCACCACATTATGATCTACTCGCAATAACACTACCTTATTTTCTACATCAGTGTTTTGCAAAAGAGGCAATTTTGGGTCTATAACAAACTCCATAATAATAACCTTCTCTTCAGTAATTACAATTAATTATTGATATATATAAGTTGTTATGCTATCTATCCAGTTGCTTTTTTATTGTATGGTTTTTACCCTAAGTTTCCGCTGTCGCATCAAATTTATCATGATATACATAGATCTGGACATCATAATTTTACATAAGAAAAAGTAAATAAAAAGAAACGTGAATTAATCATTACGTTTATAGTATTAACCGGACCCCAGCCAGCCTGTGGTGGACAAGAACCTTTTTCCACTCTCAATTTGAGTTAAATTTCATTCGTGCAAACACGATAGTACTCTTCAAGTACAATCGAGACCTTAAAATTCAGCTTAAATAATAATTGTAGGAATTTTAACGTAAGCTTCACGAAAAAAAGGTGGCGCAAGGCTACATCCAAATGACAAAATATAATAACAATTTTTACTTTTACATTTTACATTTTGACTTTAAACTTTTAATGAATTGATCATTCAGCATACAACACATTATCGAAACATATTAATATAGAAACATATCTCACCCACTACTTGAATATAACACATAATGATACCAATGAATTATGATGGCTCTTGAAAAGATTTGGTGTTAAAAAGAACAAGAGTTAGAAGGAGGTAATACATATGGCAAAGTCCATTTTTGTACGTTTTGAAATGCCGAAAGATCTCATCAACAAAACATATGAGATCATTGAAATGGCGCGTGATAGCGGGAAAATTCGAAAAGGCTCTAACGAAGTTACTAAGTTGATCGAGCGCAATCAGGCAAAATTTGTCGTGATGGCCGAGGATACAACACCCCAAGAGATCTTGGCACATATACCTTTGTTATGTGAGGAAAAGAGCATACCTTTTGCATACGTTCCAAGTAGACAGGAACTGGGTAGCGCCTCTGGCCTCGATGTGCCAACCGCTTCAGTAGCTGTTATTGATTACGGTAAATCAAAGATCCTGATCGAGAGTTTAATGAGGAAATTGGGCGGCGGAAAAAAACCTGAAAGTGCCAAAGCCTAAATATGATCGAATTTA
The DNA here is from genome assembly GCA_020696345.1 of Thermoplasmata archaeon. Lineage (GTDB taxonomy): Archaea > Thermoplasmatota > Penumbrarchaeia > JAEHCK01 > JAEHCK01 > JAEHCK01. The sequence continues at coordinate 18,947 of JAEHCK010000007.1, forward strand.
ATGTTTTAGAGGTTTTCTCATGGTTGATGGTATCCCCGGAGAGGTTGTGGAAGTCGGTGGAAGAACCGGTATGGCCGGTGAAGCCACTCAAGTTAGGGTTCGAGTATTGGCCGGACGCGATAAAGGCAGGATCATTACACGTAATGTGATCGGGCCTATACAGAAAGGCGATGTACTCATGTTACGAGAGACCTCGCGGGAAGCTAAGAAACTTAATATTAAATAAATTATTCATCTTTTGTTACAGGTGTGAGGTTCATGGTTGAACGTCGAGTGTGTTCGTTTTGTGGAAATGAGATCGAACCAGGAACTGGTAAGATGTACATTAAAAAAGATGCTACAATCTTTTTTTTCTGTTCGAACAAATGTCAGAAGAATAAGATCAAACTCAAACGTGTGGCACGACGTGTGCGTTGGACCAAACGATTTGAAAGAAAATAAGATAATTTACACAAAAGTTTCGATCCAACGGTTCCATTTTTATAATAAAGATGAAAATAGATGAACATCATTACGACCTTACACCCATAAAACCCAATTCTCAACTCTGGAGTCGTAATATTTAATAATTAACTCATGATCATATTTATTGAATGAGGGGGAATCACGATGCAGGATTTTGAACGTACTTTTATTATGTTAAAGCCCGATGCAGTCCAGCGCGGTTTCATTGGCGAGATCATCTCACGGTTAGAACGTACCGGGCTGACCCTTATAGCGATGAAATTCATGCAAATGCCAGATGATCTGGCAAAAGAGCATTATGCTGAACATGTGGGCAAACCGTTTTATGAAAAACTCGTGACATATATAACTTCGGGCCCGGTGTTGCCAATGGTGTGGGAAGGGGCGAATGCGGTTGACATGGCCCGTAAGATCTTAGGTGCCACCAATCCGCAAAACGCCGCACCGGGAACCATACGCGCAGATTACGGTCAGGAAATAGGCAGAAATATCATTCATGGTTCGGATTCAAAAACCAGCGCAAAACGCGAGATAAATCTATTTTTCTCCGAGTCTGAATTAGTATCATTTTCAAAGATCGATGCACCATGGGTCCATGAATAATAATAACTCAGCATACGCCTGTACTTCAACTTCAATGCAGGCTGAAATTTATCACCCATATAGTTGAAATATTATTGTAATGTTTAATATAAAAACAAATTCAAATAAAATCTTTTGAACTGTCCCGCACTTTAATACAGTAAAAATACAGGAGATATCATGACGATAAGACAACCGATCGTTAGCGTTTTAGGTCATGTCGACCATGGTAAGACCACCTTGCTTGATAATATCAGAGGTAGTGCAATAGTGGACCGTGAGGCAGGCAAGATCACACAACACATCGGTGCAACCGAGGTGCCTATCGAGACTATTAATGATATCTGTGGTAAATTATTGACAGATAAAGGTTTCAAGATAAAGGGATTGTTGTTCATTGATACCCCGGGGCACCATGCATTCACAACACTTCGGGCTCGTGGCGGGTCATTGGCCGATCTGGCGGTTTTGATGATCGATATTAATGAAGGTTTAAAACCACAGACCATAGAATCCATTCATATCCTAAAACAGCATAAAACGCCATTTGTGATCGCCGCAAATAAGGTTGATCGGATCAACGGTTGGGTGTCAATTGATGATCGTGCGTGCATGGAAACCATCCAAGGCCAGTTGCCCGAGGTACAGGAAGTATTGAATAATATGCTTTATAAACTGGTCGGCCAGATGTTCGAAGAAGGTTTACAGGTCGAACGATATGATAGGATCAAAGATTTTAGAAAAACTATCGCAATTATACCAATGTCCGCAAAAACTGGCGAGGGCATAGCCGATCTGTTAATGGTATTGATCGGACTTGCCCAGCGGTTTTTGGAGGATCAGTTGGAAGCCGAGGAGGGCGGTGCAGGCGAGGGTACAGTTCTGGAGGTTAAGGAAGAACGCGGCCTGGGCACGACGATCGATACAATAATTTATAACGGTGTGGTTAGAAAGAATGATACAATTGTGGTTGGCACCGCATCAAATAAACCATTGGTGACAAAGGTAAAGGCATTACTCAAACCTAAACCATTGGACGAGATTCGCGACCCGCGTGAGAGATTCGATTCGGTCCAGGAGGTCTCGGCAGCGGCGGGAGTCAAGATCACGGCACCTACACTGGAGAATGTGATAGCGGGCGTGCCTGTGCGTGTTGTGAGGGGTTCGTTAGATGAGATCGTAAAAAAAGTGGAAAAAGAATTACAACTGGGCATCGAAACCTCTGAAAACGGTGTTATCGTCAAAGCCGATGCGATCGGCTCGCTGGAGGCAATGGCGTTCGAGCTGGAAAATTTGGAGTTCCAGATCAAAAAAGCAGAAGTTGGAGATGTGTCAAGACGCGATATCATCGATGCCATGACCATTCAGGATCCATTAAGGAAGGTTTTATTCGCATTCAATGTAAAGCTGACGCCCGAAGCAAAGAGTGTTCTGGAGAGCTGTGAGGGCCAGAGTGTGAAAACATTTGAAGGTAAAGTGATCTATAAATTAGTCGAGGATTATCAAGAATGGTACGTGCAGAGGAAAAGAGAATTGGAAAATGAAAAGCGCGGCCAGGTTGTATTTCCAGGGATGATCAAGATCTTGCAGGACTGCGTGTTTCGCGTCTGCAAACCAGCGATAGTTGGTGTACGTGTACTCGCCGGTCGTATTCGAGCGGGCCGGGCGTTAATACGCGAGGATGGGCGGGTGATCGGTAAGATCAAAAGTATACAACGTGAAAGTAAATCCGTCAAAGAAGGCATAATGGGTGATGAATTGGCGATCTCCATACCTAATGCAACTGTGGGTAGGCAGTTCAAGGTTGAAGACATATTATATGTGGATATCCCCGAAAGTCACGCGACCCAACTGGCAAACGTGAATTTAAGTATAGAAGAAAAAGAAGTGCTTGAGAAGATCATTAAGATCAAGCGTAAGGAGAAGTTCTGTTGGGGAATGTAACTCAGCGATTTTTTTTTAATGAGTTATTTATTAGTTATTTATGGGTGTTAAATTCCAAGCTGTGGAAAAATCGAAGAGTTTTCCAGAGCAAAATGATTTCCTTTAAAAATCATCTAGAGCTAAAAATTCTTTTATAGGGAATATTATAAAAAATAGAATTTTTACCTCGAGTTAATTTGCTGTGGCAAATTAGCCTAGTTCCAAGCACCAAGGTCCAAATAAGTTCCAAATTCCAAGTTCCAATAACCAAAACGGATTTGGAGTTGGAAAGAGGAAAGAGTAGTTATGAAAGAGGGTTGATAATTGGTTATTGTGATTTGTTTGTAATTTGTAATTTTCAAAGATCTACCATATCTTTGTCTCGTGTCCGCATTTAAGGCATTTGACGACCACAGGTGTATTCTCCAGTAAATTCTTGTTTATCTGCATATCCTCACCGCACATGGGGCAGATCTTGGAGAATACTTGATCATCTACCAGGACTTCGCGCTTGATGGTACTATCCATTTCCACCTTTTCTTCAGATTCCAAAACTTCGTGAATATTAATAATATTATTTTCCTTTTTTATCTCCTGACCCAACTCGGCGTTGGTGGTTGCGGGCTGTGGTTCTAGCTTATTTTGCACTAGATTATTTTCTTGGTCTGCCAATGCACGCTCATCCAGAGCGGTGAGATCAAGCTCATCTTGCATAACCGGAGTATCCTGTAATTTTATACCGCATTGTTCACAGAACTTAGCATGCTCAGAGACCGGAGTGCCACATTGTGTGCATGATCGCATTTTATACCACATTCTATTTTTTTATCGAACTTCTAAGTTCTTTGAGCCGCTTTTCCAAGCTTGCCATTATATCATATAATCTTGGCATGAATTTCTTACATTTCTCTGTGGTCATCGCACCGTCAGGGGAGGGTGTGATAAGCCCTTCGTGCTCTAAAATCCGTAATGAATATCTGACCTTATGCTGTGGAAAATTGGATAGATTGGAAAGCTTGATGATCCCGATAGGTTCGTTTTCAACAATGATCTTTAACATGCCAACATGCCGGTGCAAGAGTTCTATTTCATACTCGATCCGGCCGGTCAAAGTACCAGATGTTGTTTTATCGGCACCAATTTTACCCTGGTCATAATACGATCTATCATCCATGATGCTTACCCCAATCTCAAACTTCAGTTATCGTAGACCGTGATAACAATTAGAACATTTATATTTTTTGCAATAAAAAAATTGTGCATTTAATCCTTCCTTTTGCATAGCATTTTTTATAACGCCTATTGGAAACCCAAAGGAAAAGTTAAAATGTAAAAGTTAAAAGTGATCAGAACTTTTTAAATTTAAAATTTTACTTTAAAATTTTACTTTAAAAAAATGTGTCAATCATCATTCACTTTGCGGAGCATTTTTTTATTTAATGAAGAGATCCTAAAAACTCAATAAGCTTCTTAACTGCCTTACCCCTGTGAGAATAGTTGTTCTTTTGCTCGGTTTCCATCTCGGCAAACGTAGTATCCGCACCCTCGGGTTGAAAGATCGGGTCATAACCAAACCCGTGCTCTCCACGAGGTACTTGGACGATCACACCTTTACAACTACCGTTGATAATTTGTGTATTTCTTGCATTTCCAGTATTCTGGCCCATAGACTCGTCACGTTTAATGACCGCCATACCCATGCATGACTCGAAATGTGCACTCCGATCATGGTTTTCCTTCAATAGCTGCAGCATTCCATTATAACCTATGGTCATAAATACGAATTTGGAATACACACCAGGGTAACCGTTCAAGCCGTGAACAAACAATCCCGAATCCTCGATCAATATAAGGTCTATGTCATTGAGCTCGGTGTCAAGGGTTGTACTAACCGTGATCGGCTCTTGTAACTTATCCAATATCCAGGACAAACCAAATTGTACAACCTCTTCCAGGGCGTCAACCTGGACCTCAGGATAGGGAAGAGATATTCGTTTAACTGCGTGGCCGTGTGGAACTAGTTTATTTTTCAGCTCCTTTACCTTGCCTTCATTGGATGTTATAAATCCAATATGCATGATCTATCAATCCCTTTATATCTCCTTGATATCAGTATTATTAATTGAAGTTTTGCGTTCCTATCATATCAAGCTATCATATTGTTATTTTGTAGTCGAGCAGAGTCGCCAATTGGCAGTAGCCGTGCAGAGTTATCGATTGACAGATGCCTTGATTCATTGTCGATTGACAGATGCCTGGATTGATTGTTGATTGACAGATGCCTTGATTCATTGTCGATTGATAGATGCCTGGATTAATTGTTGATTGATAGATACCTTGATTAATTGTTGATTGACAGATACCCTGATGGATTATCGATTGACAGATACCCTGATGGATTATCGATTGACAGATGCCTTGATCGATTATCGATTAATTGAAACCTGGGTTTAAAAATAAAATCCAGGTATCTGTTCAACACCAACCCAGCACGGTATCTGTTCAGCACCAACCCAGCTAGGTATCTGTTCAGCATCAACCCAGCCCGGTATCTGTTCAGCACCAACCCAGCCAGGTATCTGTTCAGCATCAATTCAGCCTGGTATCTGTTCAACATCAATTCAGCCTAGTATCTGTTCAGTATCAATTCAGCCCGGTATCTGTTCAGCATCAACCCATCACGGTATCTGTTCTGCACCAACCCGGCCAGGTATCTGTTCAGTATCAACCCAGCACGGCATCTGTCCAGCATCAAATGAACACGTAAAAGTACAGTTATCAATTCTATGCCCTCATATACCTACCGCGGTTTACGATCTCGTCAACTTTCTTGATAACTTCAGAGGCGGCCTTGAACTCATTTGAATAACCTTCAAGAACATACTTGAATTCGTCTAAGAGCTCCGGATGCGTGCTTTCGAAGGCCTCCATTAATAGATGAATGTCCACACCCTTTGCTTCTATGTCATCGGAAATATCTCCAAGACTGAAGTCGATAAAGTACAGATCTTCGTCACGCTTTAAAACATTCGAGGTGGTCAGATCGCCGTGAACAATATTATTTTTATGCAATATACCTATGGCGGAACCAAGCTTTCGTAATAATGACTTTTGCACATTTTCATCTATTTGTACTTGTACTTGTGTTTGTACTTGTGTTAAGATATCCTTTAATCTTGGACCATCGATGTATTCCATGATGATCTTGTGCTCCTTCAGGTCAATGTCGTAAATTATGGGTGTGGATACACCCAATCGCCGTGCATCCGAGATGAGTTTTGCTTCTTTTTTTGTCCGGGCAGCTCGTAAAGCGTTATCCAAGATCGGTAATCTATACTTTTTCGGTACTCGGTGTTTTGCTATTGCCCTGCGGCCCAACCAAGTAGTTAAATGGATCTCGGCTTCCGCACCACGTCTAATTATCATTAACACCACATGAGTACAAATGAAATCATAATACAATTTCGAGAATTTGAGGCAAGTTCACTTCTTTGATTTTTTACCTTTACTTTTACCCTTGCCTTTACCCTTGCCTTTATCCTTACTTTTACCCTTGCCTTTGGCTTTGTCCTTATCACTTCGTCGTTTACCGAATTCTGCCTCTTCACGGCGGCGGAGATAGAAATAGATCATTACTACTACTACGATTATTACTATAATTATTATCGCCACCAGAATTGGTGTATCAATAAATGTCTTTTCGCGTACTTCAAGTTTAATTTTCTTGTAGTTATTTACCCAATTCTGTTCAAAGGTCTCGTTGTTAGCCAGGGTGACATTGAAACTTATATTGTGTTCTCCAACCCCGGACGCTTTCCATTTGAAGGTCAGCACCTCGAATTCATTCATTTCTAGACTTTGAATGGTCTTTGTATTTTTGACTTTCCCGTCTAATGAAAAAGTAACCACGATATCTCTCGCGGTCACCCTACCGTCGTTGGTAATATTGACCTTAAAGTTTACACTCTCCTCTTCGATCGGTTCCTTCTTCGATACATCGAGATACTTATCGACATTAGTCTCATCTATCGGAGCAAAGCGCAGGTCCACACCTTCAACAATTATGATCCAATCAATTGGTTGTAGGTCTGTTGAATTTGCCTCGTTATCCGAAGAATCCGTCACCCAGAGTGCGATCGGCTGCGGCCCGGGTCGCTCAGGCTTGAAAGTTATTATTGCGCCAGTGTCATCTTCTTTATCGTTGTTCAGGACACCATCATTATCAATGCCATCTTTTGTTGTATCTAGGTCCCACCTGAAGGTCAGGTTTTCTATAGGGTCATAATTGTCTGTTGTGATGGACGCATTCAGTTCTAATGTCTCATTAATATAGCAAACCAGCTCGCCCGATCCTGTTTTCATCTTTGGTTCGGGGGGTTCGAGATCGTTTATAAATATTGATTTGGTAAGTAAGGTATAATGCCCGGCGGCGTCAGTTACATTTAATGTGACATCATATGATCCAGGGTTGTTATATGAATGGTAGGCAACATCATTATCAATGAGTGTACCGGAGGTATCGCCAAATGTCCATGAATATGAAGCGATCTCACCATCCAGAGTAGCTCCACTGTCCAGGCTATCCGATGTTTGAGTTGCATTAAAGGTAATATTATACACTTCTTGTGGTGTGTTCTCGTAACCCTCGGTTATTTCCACACCGGTTTCGTTCACGAATCTGAACTTAACCACGGGTGGGGTACTATCCACCGTAATAATGGTGAAATTCGTATGCACTAGATTTGCGGTGGTCATTATATTCAAAGTTACATTATACACACCCGGTGTTGTGTAATTGTGAGAAACGCTCTTACCATAGCCTTTACTGCCATCATTGAAGTCCCAGGTATAATTGGTTATCATGCCGCTTCCGGGTAGTGAATCGACTCCATTGAAATCTATATCTTCTTCTATATCCACATATTTGGGCGAAGCTAGGAATCTTGCTGTAGGGTCTTTCAATTTCTCAACATATATCTTCGCAGATCCGTTGAGCCAGCATTGACTGCTGGACTTTATCCAGACCGTCTGGTTATCGTAAGCTTCTAAATTACTAAGCTCGTAACCATCCGGAAGATAGAATTTGACCACTTCATTGTCCAATAGTTGTGCAATATTTATCATGTATGATTCTGAATCTTCGGATATTTTATTGTCATAGCTGTTGTAGTCCAGGTTAGTATTGATGATCATATCTGCAGTGGAGTCATACGCACCATTGAAACCTGTTGTAGAAACCGAGAATGTGCCTTTGTTCCAATTGAAGTTCGTGTTTTCAATACTAATGATGCCTTGTGTATCCAAATAATACGGCCCACGCTCTTGTAACCAGGCAGTGAAATTATTGATTTCCGTAGTCTCCACCTCACCTTTTTCGAAACCCTTGCTGCCAAGCCCGTCAGAGGTGCCGCCAAAACCAGGCTCGTTATCGATCTGGAACCGTGGACCGCCGATCGTAGTCGTCACACCGTAATTTACATATTCCAATCCGAAAATGGCGCTATCATGGTTCAATGTCCATTTGGTATTCAGGTGGATCTTATTCCAGTTATTGGTTGGGAATGAAAGTGATGTAACCAACTTCTCGTCATTATTCACTTTTAGAGCGATTTTATTTGGAAGCGGAAAAAAATTCCTGGATGAATTTAATTCGATGATTTGTGGATGGTAGTATGGTTGATAGCCAGGTACATCAATTATCAGGCTGAAATTACCAAAATATGCTGGTAGATTAAAAAAGACACCAGTAAATGGTTTATGAATAAATTCAGCTCTATCAACATCATACAGAAATGCATCACGACTGTCACTTTCCGGAGTGTCCTCGAATTTTATCCAGCCGTTTATGCCAGGCTTACTGTTGTTTAAAGTTAAATTATGGTTTGTTATCTCTGTAACATTCAGATTCAGATCTTCGATATAATACATATATTCGTCCAAAGTGATCCAAAGCTCATATTGACCTTTATATGCATCAATTGAATAGTTCCCATCGGGACCACTCCCTTGCGAAGAAGCCTCATACCCTGGATCATCAATGCTTTGTAGAACTACTATTGCATTTACCACTGCATCGTTGGCACCTAGATAAAAAATGTATCCCGATAAAGAGTAAATTGGTTTTTGTATAGGTAGAACATTTTTTAAGAATAACGGATCAACATCAACGCCCTTGTCAATTACTTCAATTATTCCGGATTTGCTGCCATTAGCACCTTCTATTGTGGTAAAATTATCATCAGGAGCGTTTGCCATTAACATATAGTGTCCTGGCTCAACATTGAATGCAGAATATCCATTATCATCGGTGATATTAAAATGTTGTACACCAGTATGAAGATCTAGTAGTATAACAGATACTCCAGGTACGGGTACATCTCTTCCATCGGCCTTTTTATACATGACCATTGCACTTATTTCATATTTGTTCGTCCCGCTATCAGCAAACCCTACTTGGGTCACCGAGAGCGTTGTCAGTACCATTGCCAATACTACTATTAGGCAAACTGTCCTTTTTCCAAGTTTACTGATCATTTCCAGTTCCTCCAATCGAGTGCAATTCGTTGTTCATTCATGTTTGGAATAGAGTTTTGCTCTATGGCGATTATTGGATATATCTGCCTTGCACTCACTTGGTTAAATTGATTGATTTTCAGAGTTAATATAATGATACTATATATACATTTCTTTATGGCTATATTTCATGGTATAAATCTTCAACTAAAGCCATATAAAAATAATAATTAATAATAATGGTTCTTCTCCCGATCTAGGAAAAATAAGATCATTTATAATGAGGAAAATTGTGAATCGTTAATACGCTCACTTCGTTCGCTTGAATTACGATGTAATGAAGGAATGGGGTAAGGGGGTGATGGGGTAATGGGGTGATGGGGTGATGGGGTAATGGGGTAATGGGGTGATGGGGTGATGGGGTGATGGGGTAATGGGGTAATGGGGTAATGGGGTAATGGGGTAATGGGGTGATGGGGTACTGGAAAATAGTCAGCTGGTCCGCCGGTCGACTGGTCAACCCCCAATCGTCCATCCCCCATTCTTCCCATATCCCCAATCTTCCATTCCCCCATTCTTCCAATCCCCCCAGGCTTCAAACTTTCACCATTCACGATTAACGGTCTTCAAGCCACAATCTTAATTATCTTCCTAAATTCGGAGAAAAACCATAATAATATCTTTTGAATTTTTCAAAACTCATAATCTAAATGTATTATTTTCAAGCCTTTTGGATAACGTTTGGCTAAGTCCGCATATAGATCCTTATACTTGTCCCAGAGCGCCTTATACTCTTCAGATGTGTCGGCTATCACCTTTGCCGGAACACCCACAGCCACCTTACCCGGTGGGATATCTTTATTGTTAGGAACCACTGCGCCCTCACCGATCACAGACCACGTACCAACTACTGCATAATCGCTAACGATTGCGCCCATACCGATCACTACTGAATCATTGATCGTACAATTATGCAATATGGAGCCATGGCCAACAGTTACACGTTTTCCAATAATGCACTTTTCATCCGGTCGTGCGTGGACCACACAATTATCCTCAATGATCGACCCATCACCTATTATTATCTCACCATAATCGCCTCGAAGGCGCGCGCCAAAGCCAATATAACAATTATCACCGATGGTCACAGCGCCAATCACTTCGGCAGAATCGCAAATATTACTATTCTTTCCTATCCTGGGTATCCGATCCTCAAACTGAAAGACTGTCATAGAATTGCCTCCACTTCAATCGAGTTATAGGTTATAAATTTGGACATTAATATGATATGTCATATAAAAGCATTTTTTGCGACATAACAAATATTTATATCCTATTTATGCACTTTATGGGCTCATGCTTTCACCAGCTCTACGCACTATTCTTGAAAAACAGAAATATAGAATTGTTGGCGCCCATGAGCATTCAGGTGTGAAATTATGTCACTGGATGCGGCAGAAGCTGTTGTACGGCCGGTCGTGTTACAAAGAATCGTTCTATGGGATCGACTCACATAGGTGCCTGCAATTCACACCAACACTTAACCATTGTACACAGAAATGTCTGTTTTGCTGGCGTTACCAGGGCTTTTCAGAAACCGAATTTATTGATGATCCGGATTCTCCCGAAGAGATCCTTGATTCAGCCATCGCCGCCCAGCGTATTTTACTTACCGGTTTTAAGGGCGATCCCAGGTGTAATTTGGATTATTGGCACGAGGCCCAGGAACCCAACATGGTGGCGATCTCGCTTTCCGGTGAACCTACATTGTATCCAAGATTGGGCGAATTCATAGAGCTCTGTACCCGTCGTGGTATGACCACTTTCCTGGTGACAAACGGTACTCGGCCCGATGTGCTTGAAAATTTGGACCCGCTGCCAACCCAGTTATATGTTTCCATCACTGCGCCAAATGAGGAAATATATAAACGCCTGTGTGTCCCCATGGTATCCAACCAGCCCGGGAGTAAAAAAGGTCATGGTGATACAAAGAGTATAAAACGCGGTTGGTCAGCAGTGCAAGAGACACTTAAATTGTTACCATCATTGACCACCCGGACCGTGATACGGCACACGCTGGTCGACCATTGGAACTTGGGTTGGGTACGTGAATATGCCAAGCTCGATGCGATGGCCGAGCCGATGTTCATCGAACCAAAAAGCTATGTGTTCGTCGGTTATTCTCGCGAGCGGATGACAATAAAGAATATGGCGAAGCATGAGCAGATCTCCACATTCGCAAAGGCGTTGGCCGAAGAACTGGGCTATGAATTCGCAGATGAACGGCAGGAAAGTCGGGTGGTTTTGCTCAAAAAGACGAACGCCGATCATAAATTACATTCCGATTAAAAAAGTATAAAAGATATCAAAAATATATTATTTATCATTTTTAGGCAGGTGTAGACCCTGATCATACAAATATCGGATATCATGTATGTGATCACAATAATTTTCCTCTTCGGCGGATTAACTCTTTTACTCATAGGCGTCTTATTGAAAGAACGCAGTGTGAGCCATATCATTTTACTATCAGGTTGGGTTATCTTCGGATTATACTGGTTGACCCAAATCCCCCATTTTCTGGATATTGGTGATCTGTTCAATGCCATGTTTTGTTTGCTTGGCACCATCCTGTTCTTCTATTTTGCATATCATGAATTGCTAAATATACGGTGGAAGGAATATGTTTCCAGTTTGAGCTATATCGCAGGTATTACTGCTGTGGGCGGATTGTTCTATTATTCAATAGAAAAGATCGAACCATTAGCCAAGGGCTTAATTTATATCGTGGCAAGTCAAAGTGTCTGGTTTTTAAATCTGTTCGGGTTGGATGCAGAGTTGGGTTCATTTGTTTATAATCTAGAGACCCATGAATTCCACCTAACGATCCTGGGTATAGACCCACCCATCAGTATAATTTTAGCATGTACGGGTATACAATCGATTGCTATTTTTGTTGGTATCTTAATAGTTACCAGGTCAGATCGCGGCCTTTGGGTACCCTGGTTAAAACGGTTCTTAAAAGAAAAACCGCCAAAAGATGTCAAAAGGTCAAAAATACGCAGTTGGTTATGGGATAATAAAAAGGGCAGAATGCGTAAGGTTCGTGACATGTCTGATAACAGCCGATTCTTTAGGGCTTTCATGTATACTATACCGATAATTTATGTTTTGAATATTTTTAGAAATGTATTAATAATCTGGGGGTCGGCCAACGAAGTTCTTGGACCCGATACTTTTTATATTGCCCATAATCAACTAAGTAAAATATTGTCATTAGCGGTCTTAATAATAATGGTATTCATAACCTTCGAGCTCTTACCGGAATGCCAGGAGCAGGTAGTCGGTCTATTTGATCTACCGCAGCGGGTAAAGCCCGGCATGGTCAAGGACGGCTTTATTGAGGTTAAGTTCGATAAGTCAAAAGACAAAATAAAGAAAAAAAAGGGTGTGAAAAAGAAAGGCAAGAAAGCTAGGAAAAAATAGTAATATGCTTATTAATTGATAAAAGGGGAATGGCTTATTTATAGCTGATTAGGGAATGGAATTATTATTGTTGAAAAGAGAATGGAATCATTATTGTTGAGAAGGGAATTGGAATAGAAGTTTTTTATCTTCTAACCCAATTAATAAATTCCATATTCATCGTCAACTGATCACATTCCCATATACATCGTCAACTGATCACATTCCCATATACATCGTCAACTGATCACATTCCCTATTTCCATATTCATCATTAAAAATCGGTACAGAATTAAAATAACTTTTAATTAGTTGTATTGCAATTCACTTCACGATAGCTATGACACGAGATTATTTCGTGCTTGATGATCTTAATACAGAAAATAAAACCGTTATATTACGTGTGGACATTAATTCACCGGTTGACCCGGAATCAGGCAAACTTCTTGACCTGACCAGAATAAGAAGTCATCTGAATACTATTGAGCACTTGAGAGAGTCGAAACTAGTCCTGATAGGCCACCAGAGTCGGCCAGGTAAAGCAGATTATGTCTCATTAAAGTCACATGCCGCCAGTATGTCCAGATTATTAAGACGGCGTGTGAAATTCGTGGATGAGCTCATAGGACAACGCGCGCAAAATGCTATAAAACGAATGAAACCCGGTGATGTTATTTTATTAGAGAATGTACGATTCTTTGCCGAGGAGATCGCACTTGACAAATCACCAATTGATGTTCAATGTAAAAGTAATATTGTCAGCAATCTTGCACCATTGGCCGATTATTTTGTAAACGATGCGTTTGGAGCAGCCCACCGGGCTCAACCCAGTCTTATAGGATTTACAAATGTACTACCCAGTGCAGCAGGGCTTTTGATGGAAAAAGAGATGGCCACACTAAACAAGGTCTTGACCTCTGATAAACACCCGTGTGTAGTGATATTAGGCGGAGCAAAGGCAATAGATTCAATGGAAGTTGCAAGAAATTTGCTAAATAATAAGATCGCCGATAAAATACTAACCACCGGTGTAGTGGCAAATTTATTTTTAACGGCAAAGGGGTACGATCTTGGTAAACCAAATCTACGATACTTAGAATCCGAATTCCAAGATCTGAAATGGATCATAGGAACAGCTAAGGATCTATTAAAAAAATACAATAGCAATATAGAAACCCCCATGGACCTAATTGGAAATAATAATGGTAAGAGAGCAGTGGAATATTTGGAGAGTTTACCAAGCAAGTACCAGATCTTTGATATCGGCCTGGAAACCATTGTTAAATATTCCAATATACTGAATAAGGCTAAGATGATCATCGCAAACGGCCCCGCAGGTGTTTTTGAGCTGGATGAGTTCAGTTTCGGTACTAACGAGATCTTTTATGCAATTTCAAGCTCTAAAGCATACAGTGTGGTAGGTGGTGGTGAAACCATTGTAGCCATTGATCGAATGGGTATTGCCGAAGGTTTCGACCATATCAGCACAGGCGGTGGTGCATGTATAAATTATCTTGCGGGGCGTACATTACCTGCTATTGAAGCATTAAAAAATTCAAAGAAATTATTCAGTAAAAAGATCAAAAAAATTGCTTCGCAATAGGAATGATAACATATGCAATTTCTTTATCTCATTGCCACTGTGGCTTAGCCTGGTATAGCGGCTGATTCGTAATCAGCAGGTCGAGGGTTCGAATCCCTCCGGTGGCTCTTTTCTGCTTTTTTATTGCATGGGGAGGTTTGAGGTGTGAGTACGGTTGCTGTGCAACCTTGAGGTACGAGGTAAACGGTTAATGAGCAGGCTTATCCCCGAATTTTGGGATGACCGTAAAACTTTTTGTGAGGGGTAAGCCAGCGCAGGTAACCGTCAAAAAGTTTCCGTTCGAATCCCTCAGGGGCTCTTTTCTGCTTTTTTATTGCTTGGGGAGGTTTGAGGTGTGAGTACGGTTGCTGTGCAACCTTGAGGTGTGAAGGGGGATTAAGGGTTACGGGGTGAGGTTGCCTCTCACCTCAAGCGAGCATAGCTCGCGTACTCTCACCTCTCACTTTCAATTCACCATCAGTAATAGTGACTCTCAACTCACACACTCACACATTCTATAAGTGAAGAACAAAACATTAAATTTCAGTATTCAATCACCAGATCAATGATATAAATGCAAAAAAAGTATGATGCAGTCATAGTTGGTGCCAATGTTGCGGGCTCCAGCATTGGTTATCACCTGGCACGAAATGGTTTTAGAGTTGCAATGCTCGACATCTACGCTGGTGAAGATATCGGCTCGCACAGCTGCGGTGACGGTCTTGATGTGCATGAATTCAAACGTCTCGGCATCCGGATGCCGAAAGGCGAGTTCATCCACGGTGATGTTATCCGCGGAAAGGTTATTGCGCCGAACCGAGAATCAGAGCTAGCTGCCCAGGGCAAGATCAAAGCGGTGCATAGATACCATTTCTGCCAGTACCTGAAAGACCGTGCGGTGGATTCCGGAGTTTCATTAGTAGCCCCTGCACGAGCCAGCGCACCGATCTTAAAAAAGGATTCGGTTATGGGACTAAAATACAAGACCCTAGGTGGTGGAGCACTTCAAAGCCTGAACACAAATATCCTGATCGACGCATCAGGATTGAACGCCTGCATACGGCGCCAACTACCAAAAGACTGGTGGGTCACCGAACAGGTGGATAAAAAAGATATTGCAGTATGCTACAAGGAATCTAGGATATTCAGAAAGCCGTTAGTTAAGAAGTTCATCCACGGGTATTTCACATCAGAAATCGCACCCGGTGGTTTCTACTGGCTGGCCACTCGGACCACAAAACTCATCAATGTCGGTTTAGGCATCAATTACCGCTACATGCCACTCAGCCCCAAGAGGCAGTTATATACAAAGATCCTACCTCGGCACCCGATCTTGAAAGGTTCGGAAGTAGTCTGGCGCGGCGGTGGCCTGGTACCGCGCAGAAGACCGCTGGATTGCATGGTTGGTAACGGTTTTTTAGCCATAGGTGATGCAGCCGCTATGGTCAACCCCATGAGCGGCGGCGGTATAGGGCCGGGCATGTATGCGGCCGAGCTTGGCGGTAAGATTATCACAGCCGCACTTGAGGAAAGAGATTATTCAATAGAGAAGTTATGGCAGTATAATTTCCAGTATAATACAACCTATGGCCCCGTCCAAGCCGGCAACTATATACTTAGAAAAATAATAGAAAGCTTATCCGATGCACAGCTGAACGCGCTTTTAGGCGCTAAATTGTTTTCCGATAAAGAGATAATCAATGTCATAGAAAGTGGTAAACTGGAGCTGGGGTATATGGATAAATTGAGAAAATTGGGTAAATTGGCAAAACATCCGAAATTACTATTGAAATTGCGTGCACTCTATAAGAATATGGAAACTGCCCGAAAGATATATAGGAACTACCCCGCAGATATTGATGGATTTCTGAAGTGGCGAAATACTGCTAGAAAAGTGTTCAATAAGATCTAGCTTTGACATAAACTAGGAGTCCGGATTCGGGAGTCAGGGCCGGGTCAGGGAGCTAGGTGCTATATACTAGATTCAAGAAAGTTTGGGATTTGGAACTTGAAATTTAATTTTCCAATTTACAATTTCAAATTTCCAATGACCCCAGCATAAAGCATACAGATTTTATTCCTGATTATATCTTTTGCACATAGTTATAATCAAACCATTTTTATATAATCATAATAATTACAATCGTATGTTTGCCCGGGGAGGTTTTAACTGGATATTAGGAGGATTACTGTTTTCAACTCTATTTTTATTATCCTATATCTTTTATAATCATTTCTTTCTACTTGCAATATTGATAATTATGACGATCCTTGATTGTTTCTTATTCATATTCTTCCGTGATCCCGAACGCCAAATTGGGCCAGGTATAGTTTCACCTGCCGATGGTATAGTAATGTCCATTACCACAAAAGACCAAAATACCAGTAACTCCCTTGAACCCGATACTTCTTCCACAAGACCCGGAACCATTAGGATTGCGATCTTCATGAACATTACCAATGTACATGTGAACCGTGCACCACTCGATGGCAGTGTGGTTTCGATGGTACATAGGCCCGGTGGGTTCTTACCCGCATATCGGCCCGAATCCAAACAGAACGAGCGTTTGATAACTACTATCATATCTCCAATTGGATATATCAAGATCATTCAAATAGCGGGCATCGTTGCCAAGAGAATAGTACCTTACATCAAACCGGGCATGCACCTGAAAAGGGGCGAACGTATCGGTATCATTCAATTCGGTTCGCGGGTGGATGTGATCTTACCAAAGGATAAAGTTACTATACTTGTTGAGAAAGGTCAGCATGTCAAGGCGGCAATCGATTCGATCGCGAAGATCGTTGACACCTAAAACATAAAACTTAAAACTTAAGATTCAAAACTTAAAGATCTTATGCTCAGGAGCATTGATATGAGTGTTTTGAAATATATTACTCTTGCAGATCTCATTACGATCCTAAACGCACTGGTTGGGTTTTTAGCTATTATGTATGTAATTGATGGTTTGTTCAATAATGCATTTATTTTCATCTTATTTGCCATCATTCTCGACGGGTTAGACGGATCGATCGCCAGGATGATAAGATCAAAACATACTTTCGGTGTATATTTGGACGCTATTGCTGATACGGTATCGTTTTGCTTTGCACCAGCAGTGTTGTTGTATGCGATCTATTATGTCCCCACCGCAACCAGTTTTAATAACTGGGTCAATTTATTGACCGTATTAGCCACGTTTTCTGTTGTTGGTCTTGGGATACTGCGTTTGGCTCGATTCATTATGCAGTCTGAAAGAAATGATTACTTCATAGGCCTACCCACACCCGCCTTTGCAATGTTTATAGTGCTTCTATTATTGCCTGTGCTCAATCTATCATTACATCCTGAGATAGTTTTACCTATGATCATCATCACATCTTTACTCATGGTTAGTGATGTATATTATCCCAAGTTCAGAGGTATTATCGTGTTGATAATGGGTCTGATTGTCAGTCTTGTTATCTTAAGTTTATTGATCAATTTCAGATATTATGATATTTTGCAAGTCACAGCATTAGGGTTGGTTTTTTGTTATATTTTCATGGTACCATTTTTTGTGCCGCAATACCGAAAAGTTAGTAATCGGAAAAAAATAATTTAATGAGATCGATCAGATCAGGTGATATTCATGGTAGGTTCTAAACAGAATATAAGTAATTCCAAGGATCGGGCTGGAAAATTCTTTCACTGCACCGACCATGAGCGTGCAGCTTTCGAGGCAGGTATCAAATTAGGTGCGATCTATCATCAATTTGTTGGTACGCCCGTTAGCTTGGGTAATGTGGATGTGTTGGAAAAAGCGATCGAAGAAGGTGTACGGGTACAACCATTCGTTATAGATGTAGATGTCAAAATAAACCGAGAAAATTTGTTTGAAAAGAAGCATCAGTATGATTACATGAGTTTAACCGGCAACATGCTGAACGTGCATTTAAAGGTCAAATACAACCACTCCATCGCCGTTGCAAAAATTGAATATATCGATGAGCTGCATTATCCTCTAATGTTCATTTCATCATTAGAAAACAATATTACAATATAAATCTTATTCATTTTATTAATCCCTTTTATTTATTTCTTTAATTAAAATTTTTGTTCGATCATAATATCTCACTATATCTCCAAAAATTATCATTCTATAAGCACCTAATCTCTTATTCTTATTTTTTACCATAATATTCAATGCACCTACACTATTCAACAATTGTGTTTCAATCTTTATTTTTGATATCTCTTTCCATTCAAACAATTTATTTTTTCTAAAAACATATTTAAGAAATATGCCATTTTCATTAATAATAATTATATATGGGACTATTATCGTAAAAATTAAAGTTACAATTAATGAAATAAATAAACTTATTATTTCAAAATCAGATAATCCAATATATTCAGGATATATTTCAACTGAAGATGGTGTAATTAAACGACCGAAAATAAATAGTGGTATTATACAGATAAAAGCAATAATTCCAGTGAAATACATTAAATTTACATGAGAATACTTTTTTCCACTCATAATTAATGGATAAGCATATCTTCACTTAAATCTTACTAAAAAGGGGACATTTTTGGAGTAATTGTGTATATATATATAACCCCCATTAATAAATACGACTAGTTTAATTTGAACCTTTTTTTGAGATCACTATGTTATTTTCGATTTAAGAGGCTGCCCGAGAAATAAAAACCGATCGCAAAGATGAGTGTTTTCCATAAAGAAACTCCTGACTTTCTGAGGTTAAGATATCATTCTTTGAAGAAAATTTTTAGAAAATGTGAATTCTCGGTCAGCCTCTTAAACGTATTTTAAACGATGTCAAGAGGGATAATATTCTCATGAAGGTGTTCCATTTGTTTTTAGAAAACTCACTTCAGATGGCGTTCTAGCCCTCTTATTTAACGCTTCTAGAACATAATAATGAAACACTTTTAGTTAATTATTTAGATTTCTCATGATAATCAATAAATATCGAGCATTTATAACATAACATAGCCTTTAACTCAGAAATTAATAATTCACCTGATTCATTATCAAGATTTTGTATTGATGTTATAATCTTATTAACGTCGAAAGAAATATCGACTTGCTCACATGATCTTAAAAATGCAGTAACTCCCGTTGTTATAGCTCGTAATGAATCGTTATCTAGCATACCACATGCATGTTTATAAATCGCTTCGCCTAAGTGCTCTTTTGCTTGCTTTGGTGTTTGTAGAGCTTTTATTAATGTAAATTCTGGGTTACTTTTACGTTTACTCTTCAATCCACCAATACGCCCAAGATCACTTGGATCAAACTTACCACTATGTAGTACACAGCGTGGTTTTTTCATGCTCTGGGTTTCTTTTAGTGCTCTCGCATTACACTTGCGTAACTCACCTGTTGTATGATCCTTTACCAACTCTTCGCAAAACATCCCCATTTTATCAATCCTAAATCCTATTCAATTAAAGCTATATCGTTAAGTATATCACCTTAATAGCTTAGATGTGTTACCATTTATATGATTAGTGCTACCGATATCATGAGTTTTGAGGGTGTGCCAGTGCCTTGAGATAATGATATTCCCCAA
This sequence comes from Thermoplasmata archaeon, assembly GCA_020696345.1. Taxonomy (GTDB): domain Archaea; phylum Thermoplasmatota; class Penumbrarchaeia; order JAEHCK01; family JAEHCK01; genus JAEHCK01. Next base: position 39,057 of record JAEHCK010000007.1, read on the forward strand.
TATCGTTTACTGTAGGTTTAACCTATTACGGAAAGAATATCATGCTGGAACATTTGATTTGCTACCCTTTTTAGGCTATTTATGAACATTAACCACGGCCTTTTTAGGTATCTGGCCATGACATTAACCAACATTAACCACGATCAACCACGCTGTTTTTGGTTGATGTTTGACCGGTGTCCAGTCAATATAAAAAAGAGTAAATAATAACAATAACCACATAAAATCAATATCATATATAAGAGATTAATAGCTCAAAAAAAGATAGAAAAAAGAAAGAAGGGGGTAAAAACCCCCGAACAAGTATCTTTAATATATGATATGTTCATTTTGATATTCTTAAGTTTACAACTAAAAGTTTGGGGTGTATTGTAATAAGAGCAATTGAGTATCTTGTGATGGCCGTCCCCTACCTGCTCGGAACGCTTAATTTAGTTCTATCAATATATTAGATACGAATAAATTATGTTTAATTTAATTTTAAATGATTTCAATAGTTGTATTAGCTATATTTGATATATTCATATCATCTGAATCTTGCAGAATATAACGGACTTGCACATAAGTAAACCATCTTCCTTTTTCTTTCATATTATAATAATCGGTAATATGAACATCATTCCAATGAAATTCATGAATATCTTTATTCCATAATATAATATTAAAATGGGGATCTCCTGGATGCCAATTCATAGTAGAGAGTATCGATGGGTCATCAACTTTCTTAGATGTCATTTTATATCCTGTTAATACAATAGCCTTTCCAGTATTATTTGTTACTTTGAAAATAATATGAGCGATCCCCTTCTCAGGAACTTTCTTTTTCGACCAGCTTATTGTTATATTTAATTCTGTTTTCATATCATTCCTCTCCAACTAATAACTTAATATTTGCGTTTTCTCCATTATTTTCTTCAGGATTTCTTCCATATGTTTCTTAAGTAAATATTTATCATTATCGTTTCTCTTATCATCACCCATTTTCCTTCTTTCTACAATATCCTTGAAATCCTCATATGATAATAATGTAATATTAAATAATCTAGATTTCTCAATTGCACCTGGGGAAAATCGAAGCTTTGAAACAATAATACCCATATCAACTTGATGAGCAAGTTTCAATGGAATGAAATCTAGTATGAATTTATTAATTTCTTTACTTCTAACATTTCTATCCAAATCTTTACATTCAATATAATATCTAATATTAATTTTTTCGATTTCTCTTTTAATTATATAAATATCACATTTTCCGCCAAATAATGGTTCCTCAGGATTAGGGTGTGTATCCCAAATTTCTATTAGTAACTTCCTAACATCATCCCTAAATTTTTCACCTATACAATTTCGACATAGCCCTTCACGAACTTCTTTATTTGTACAATCCTTTTTATAACCTTCACAAATATTTATTTCTACCATATTTTTCACTTACATTTACCTTTAGAAGAAATTAATATTTATATTTCATTTTGAATTTCTTAAATACTGCACATTCGAAGCGGGCACACTGCCTCTAATATCTTTCGCTCGTCGCCAAGTCACTTATATATATTAGCATTAATAAAGTATATGTATGCTATAATACCCCATATAAATATACTGGGCATGTTAGTATATCCCCACCACCTTATCTACCACCAAATAAATACAACAATATGTTTTCCCTTTTTCAATGTTTTATTATAAAAAAAACGATAGAAAAAAAAGAAAAAAAAAGAGGGGAATAAATCCCCAAACACAAATGTATAATAATCAATAACCTTATACCCTATCAATACGAATATATGAAAAACCTCTACTTTTTAGAGGATTCATTATTATGCCAGGTTATATTCTTCAATGTGATGACAGTTGAATTCGTATCAAATATTGGAGCTATCTGGCAAATAAGATTTAAGGAGGAAGACCCTTGGCTGAAGGAAGATGTATGAAATGTCGTAAACAGGTAGAGATCAAAGATGGTAAAGAAGTAGTGACCAAGAACAAGATGCGAATGTTAAAAGGCAAATGCCCGGTCTGCGGCACTACGGTCAACCGAATACTTGGTAAGGCGAAATAAAGGTAGTTACAAAATAAAAATAATATGTACGATCGATTACGTAAACCCTAACTTGCAGTTTTTAATCTAATTAATTAATACCAACGTTATTCTAGAACTTGGGGGTAATGTTTTGACTAGTGTAAGCTCACCAGAGATTTTATTAAAGAATATTGCCGAGCTTATCACCATGGCACCGGAGAACATAGATAATAATAAACCAAGAACCGGAAAGGATATGGGAAAGCTTGGTAATATTACCGACGGCGCCGTGGCAATCGGGAATGGTAAGATCATTTGTGTGGGTAGTACACGTGACGTTCTTGGCCAACTGGACCTGTCGGCTAACACATCGGTTATCGATTGTACTGGAAAGACAGTATTACCCGGTTTTGTGGATCCGCACACACATTTGATATTCTCGGGCAGCCGAGAATCCGAGTTAACATTAAAATTGGAAGGTAAAACGTATATGGATATCCTTCAAAGCGGTGGTGGAATACTAAAAACGGTACATGCAACTCGAAATGCATCTTTGGATGATCTGCTCGTGGAGGCAAAAAAACGTTTGGATATCATGCTCGAGCATGGAACCACGACCCTGGAGGCAAAATCCGGCTACGGTCTCTCTGAGGATTCCGAATTGAGATCATTACAAGCTATCAAGGATTTGGGAAATATTCATGTTATGGATATTGTTCCAACTTTTTTAGGGGCTCATGCACGACCACCTGAACTTCCGGATGATCCGGATAGATACATTGACTTGATAATTTCAGACATGTTGCCCAATGTCGAACAAAGGCGTTTGGCGGAGTTTTGTGATGTGTTTTGTGAGGAGGGTGTATTCTCTGTGGACCAGTCAGAGAGATTATTGAGAAGTGCGAAGGATCATGGTTTAAAACCAAAATTACATATAGATGAATTTGTACATTTAGGAGGCGCAAAACTGGCTGCAACGCTCTGTGCAACGTCGGCTGACCATTTAATGATGACCTCGGACGATGACCTGTCTGCCATGGCAGAGGCGGGTGTGATCGGCGTATTACTGCCCGGGACGCCGTTTGCACTCATGGAAAAGGAGTACCCAAATGCTCAGCGGATGCTCGAACTTGGCGTGCCAATTGCTCTTGCAACCGATCTCAACCCAAACTGCATGACAGAATCTATGCAGTTCATAATATCTATTGCATGTTACAATATGAAATTACTACCTGCGCAAGCGATCACGGCGGCAACCATCAATGCCGCACACGCCATTGATCGGGCAGAGCTGGTGGGCAGTCTTGAGGTTGGAAAACAGGCAGACATGATCATACTCGATGTGCCGAACTACCAGCATATCCCATATCATTTTGGCATCAATCATGTAATAAAAGTGATCAAGAAAGGCAAACTGGTTGTTGATAAATACAAAATCCGAAGTTCGAATATCTAAATTCTAAACAAGCAAAAAAAATATTGATTTTTCAAATATTCTTTTTTTGCTATAACTTAGAATTCCTTTAATCAATTATTAAACCAAACGGAATTCTAACCCCAAATCCGAAATTCCAAATAATAATTTCACAAACCTTAATCTTGTTTGAAATTTAGATACTAGTTTTTGTTTAGAATTTAGGGTTTAGGATTTAGAGTTTTAAAATAATAACTGGTTAAATCATCATTTTCACATTATCCTACGAAAATTTGGAGATGAACCATAAAATTAAACTAAGTTTCATTAGATGTTTTCGGTAAACGATATCGAGGCTCGACGTCAAAATTCATAACTTAAATATATGAACGAATTTTGAGGTCTAGATTAAACTTGAAGAGTTTTATCTTGTATCGTCAGACGGTTTCGGCTAACGGTTTTTTCCAACCTCCGGATTCGGTCCATTATCATTTTATCTTTGTCTATTAAAAAATTCTTATTAAAAAAATGATGATTTATCAATATAGAGCTTTTTGAAACTGCCGAACATATAATGGAATCTCATCCATTAACCTGTCCACTATCCACAACTGTAAAGGAGGTTTTGGATAAAATGATTGCATATAGTGATTTTCATCTTGCCATTGTAACACCAGGTAACAATGAAATCCTTGGTGAAGTCACAATTCATGAAATAGTAAGAAGGTATTATGAATCTATAAAATCGTTTTGTAAAACTTGTAAAAAAGACAGTGATATAATATGATAGAAATAGGTCCATTTTTATTCATTGGCACAGTAGTAATCTTTGGTTTCTTATTAGGCAAAGTTACACAATGGGTTAGATTAACCTCTATTGTAGGTTACATTATTGCTGGTATCATCATAGGTCCCTTAACACATTTGATCGTTTTACCACCTGATGCAGGTAATCTTATTGTAAATTTTACTCTAGCTATTGTGGCTTTTATTATTGGATTAAGTTTTTCAAAAGCATTCATAAGACGCACGGGAAAAATGGTTGTAAAAATAACAATTGTGGAATCGTTAATCACATTCGTGGCAGTTACCTTGGGAGTTTATATATTAACCTGGAATCTTCCAATTGCATTAATTCTTGGAGCATTAGGACCAGCAACCGCACCTGCAGGTACTATGGCAGCTATTCATGATTGTAAAGCAAGAGGCAATTTAAGTCGTATTACAATTGGCGTTGTGGGTCTTGACGATGCAATAGCAGTTATTATTTTTGTGATTGGCTTAGCTACAGTTAGATTACTTATAGGTGGTGGTTTGTCATTATTGCTGATTCTCGAAATTATTTTTATGGAGATTGGGGTTGCAATTTTTCTGGGAATACTTATGGGAACCGTACTAGCTTATACGACAAAAATTCTCAAACATAAAGAAGATATATTTATAATAGCAATAGGGGCTATTTTACTTTGCGCCGGTATCGCTGAGATGATAGGTGCTTCATCTATTCTGGCATGCATGCTATTAGGTGTTGCTTTTATAAATATATCCCCCAGATCAGGACGAACGATCAATAGGTCGATAGAAGGAATAATTGCTCCAATTTTTGTTGTTTTTTTCGTGGTTGCAGGCTTAGAACTCAGACCTGAACTATTAATTCCCGCAGGGGTTTTGGGAGTGGTTTACATCATTAGTAGGATTATTGGTAAATATAGTGGGGCAAATCTTGGCAGTAGATTTGCTAAAGTTGAACCTAAAGTTCAAAAATATTTAGGGTTCGCTTTACTTTCACAAGCAGGTGTTGCAATAGGCTTAGCGCTTCTAGTAAGCCATGAACTTGCAGGTTTAGAAGGTGGAGTTTATCTTGGTGCATTGGCTATAACAATAATTACCGCAACGACGGTGGTATTTGAAATAATTGGACCAATAAGTTTACGATTTGCAGTTACAAAAGCTATGGAGGTGCCAAAGAAAGTAAAATAATCAAGAACTCTTTTTAAGATCAGGACCCTTCAGTTTTTTTAGGTTCCGAACCTTTGTATGTTGTTTCAGATTGTTCTGATGTTTGTGATGGTTCCGGTTGCTCACTTTGAGCTTGACAAACTTGTTATTGTTCATCTTGTTTTGGTTTTACAGTTGTTTGAGGAGTTGAAGGTGTAGTACCCATACCTTCCGGTGCTTGTACTGTTGCAGGCTCGGAAATATCTTCGGGTGGCAGATCGATATCCGGCGGCAATTGAATGTCTGGTGGCACTTCTACTTCTACATCTGTCGGTTGTGCCTGTTCTGCCGCCAGTGCAGGTGTCGTTGTCGTGCCTGTACTTGTACTTGTACTTGGTTGAACTTCTGTGGCTGTTGCTATGGTGGGTGCGGGCATCAATTGCGGCAATATTGGCTCGATGTCTGCTGGCAGCTGTGGTGTGGCTCCAGGTGTACCCGTACCTGCACCAGGTTGCGCGTCACCACTCACCGGTAAGCCGGGTGTGGCGATCCCTAATTTTACCTCCAGATCATAAAACTCGCGTTCTACTGCCAATGCCTGGTCAGGTTCGAACAACTTGCTTCTAATAGAACTAACTTGGTCCTCATAACCGGCAGTGTTCATCGTATCCAATTTGGTAGAAACATGTTGTAATTTTGAAATGTTTGAATTAAATACAACAAAAGCCTTTAGAAACATATCTTTATTTGATAGATATAATGTATCAAGCCGCGTGACATTGTACCCTTCTTCTTTCCAGGTGTTCAATTGGTTAAAAAATGCCTGTATTTTTTCTTCTTCACTGGCATACGATTGTAATCTAGCCACTTCGGTGGGCGGTATATAGGTTTGAAATGTATCTGGCATACCCATACCCGCTGTCGTTCTTGGCTCGCTCAAGATCTCGCCTTCAAGAACCTGGGATGCCTGCGCCTCGGCGGCCACCTCTTCGATCAATTTACGTTCACGATCCTTGGAACGGCGAAGCACCAAGAAAATTACCACAAACATCACGATAATGACCACGATGATCATGATCACCCACAATAGAAGACCTGTCGTGGCACTGGTCTCCTTGGAGGCGGATTTGCCCTGGGTAACCTCGAATGGCCCACGGATAACTTCGTTTAAATTGCCTTCACTATCTGCGGCCCTTACCATAATGTAATACTGACCATTCTGTAGTTCATCGGTTATCCAGATAGCTTTATAATTATCACTGCCATCAGTTGATTTCGAAATTGTACCGATGCTTTCCCAGGTTTCATTATCTTTTGAGTAATAAAAGGATATGGTATTCAAATCGTTCTCGAGATCGATCACTCTGACCACGATATTCTGGCGTACTTCAATAAAATCATTTACATTGGGTGAAATGAATTCGATCCTTGGCGGATTGTTCTCGTTATTATGGACCGTAATATAATCGTCAGAATCATCTGTGCCTTCAAGATCTGTCTTGTCCCGTGCACTTGCCCGGAGCCAGTATATATCATCAGGTGCCGTAGTAGTATCCCATGCGATCTCATAATATAATCCTATTTCGTGCAGGTCACCCGAATTGTCATAATCGATCTGAGTCCAGGTTTGCTGGTTATTTGAATAATAGAATCTGACACCATTTGCATCAAGATTGTTCTCAAGATCAAAAACTGTTGCGTTCAGAGTTATTGTTCCTTTCATCTCACCGGAATTTGGACCGAGCAAGGTAACCACCGGCGCATTATTTGGATCATTGTGGATAAAGAAATAATCTGATTCGGCAAAACCCATCGCATCTTCAAGGTCGGTTGCCTCGACTCTCATCCAATATTTACCGTCCGGGAGTTTAGTGGTATCCCAGGAAAGCTCATAGATGTTCTCGCCCTCTGAAGACGAAGGTGTAGGTGTCTCCACATTTGAAATGACGGACCAGTCTTCTTGATTTGTTGAATAAAAGAACATTACACCCTGTTTATTGATGTTTTCTTCCATGTCATAAGCGAACACCCGCGAATTAAATGTGCCGTTGATATACTGGCCCAGTGTTGGTGATAAGATCTTGATGGTTGGTGGGTTGTTAGGTAAATTATGAATTATTACCGGTTCATCCAGGACATCCCAGCTGTGTAAAAGTGTTTCATCCGATACCGAAACGTTCAACCAATATTTGCCGTCCGTGACATGCTCGGTGGCCCAAATGAAGGTATAATATTCTTTATTAGCCTCCGTGGGTTTTGGTGAATTGCCCAGAAAATGCCATACCACCTTATCTTTTGAGAAATAGAAGAAAACCCCATTATGGTCGATGTTATCTTCCAGATCGCGTACACGAGCGGTTATCACCTGTGTTTTTTCCAGGATCTTCCCTGGTTTTGGAGAGACAATATCGATCGCGGGCGCGTTCATGGCGTTATTATGTACTTTGAACTCGATGATCTCGCTTGCATTCGTGAGTCCTTCGGTATCATTTACGAAGGCCATTAATCGATACCAGAAATCTGGTACGGTTGTTGTATCCCATGTTATGGAGTATACCTCGATACCCGAAGTGTTTACTTCGGGTAACTGGTCGTTACCTATTGCCATCCAGTTATCCAAACCATCATCAACCGAGAGATAGAATGTGACGCCGGAAGCGTTGATGTCATTATCAAGATCAGACGCTATTGCACGTAACGATACAGTGCCCGCCAACTCAGGTACGCCTGGGATTGGAAGAATAATAATGCTTGGCTCACGGTTAGGGTTGTCGATCGTAACATTGATAATTTTCTCTACCTCGAAACCATCCAGATCGTTGGCATTAACCTTCAACCAATATTCCCCATCGAAGTATGTGGTAGTGTCCAGAAATACGCTGTAAACATCTGATTTACCCGAGTGTATAATATCTATTAATTCCCAAACTGTTTTATTATGGGATACATAAAACTGGATACCTTTGGAAGTATTGATCCCACCACCTATTGTATCCAATCCGGAATCTATAACCAGCGATTTGATCTCGATCTCGCCTTCTATACTTTCACCTGCAATAGGGTTTTGAATGGTAAGTTCAGGCATATGTTGGTTATCGATCGTTACCGGTAACGAGAGATTCACACCCCTATTTAGTTCCAGGTCCTGGACCTCGGCCTTAAGAAAATAGTTCGACCCATCTGGCAGCGAAGTTGTATCCCAGGCTTGTGTGTAGATGTTGTTGGCGTCCGGTGTTTTATCGTTCCCAATCTCGGTCCATTCCTGGAGATCTGTCGAATAATAAAAAAGCACGCCAATCGAGGTATCAATATTATCATCAGGATCGGTCACCGTGGCATTTATGATGACGCTGCCGTTCAGAACCTCGCCGCCCTTGGGGTGTATCAAGCGAATTCTGGGAACCTTGGTGATCGAAAATACATAGACACGACCCAGGTTGTCTTCTGTTGGCGAATCATAGTTGATCGCCGATACGGTGATCTCGTTAAAGTCATCGGTGTCCAGGCTGAACGCACCACTGATCTTCCAGCCAAAGTAATCATTCGGATTTTCGCCATAGGTCATGTACTCCGCATTTTCCGCTAACAAGGTCCTGCCGATATGTGGGCTGGTAAAGAAACCAAAGACCGCACCGCTGTTTACGCCGTTTAACGAGTCGTAATAAGGCGCACCGATGATTATATCACTATAATCATCAAGATTAAGTTTATCGGAGTAACCTACACTGGCACCGAAACCGCTATCGGTGGGGCCAATGAATTTAATATCGGGTGGAGGTGTTATATATAGTAAAAAGTTATCAAAATGAAAGATACCATTTTCCCGTGACCCGCCCCAGGTAGACCAGTCCTCGACACGGCCACCGAAATCTACATAGTATGCACCCGATTTGTCAAAACAATTTGTGCAGTCCTGGATGAAAAAGTCACTCGCATCCACGGGGTCGTTCAAGTAGAACACTTCATTTACCCCGGCGCTATCCAGGTTCCAACCAAGAGCGAAATCAGCAGTACTATTCCTGATATATGTCCTGATCCAGGCCGATTCACCGGCGTCCAAACCGGTATCATCAAGTAACCAGTCGTATGCAATTACAGCACTACTACCACTATTGATTGCCATCATCATATTTTGTGTGAGTGAGAATTTCACACCGTATGCACCGCTGTCGGGTTGGACACCATTACCGTAACTACGGCCAATAGCTATAATTAATTCCTTATCGTTTTGAATATTTTGAGGATTAATACCATCTACCCAATTGAACCTGGTCGAGGAACCTGAACCACCATATACACCATTCACGGTATCCCAACCATCATTGGCACCAGTAATTGTTGGTGTGTTTCCAGTAGTTTTCAAACCGTTATCGAATTCGAGTTTAGGTGTACCTTTATCGGCGTCGGCCTCCCAAAGGTCAGGTACGAACGGACCACTGTTCAGAGTACTGCCATAGTACAGATTGGCATAATTACCGCCAGGGGCGCCAATTATCACATCGGGGATATCATCATTGTCCACATCACCGGCTTGTGATATGGATTGCCCAAAATTATCGCCGGGGTTCTTTCCGGTAAAGAATAGTGATGCAATATTTATGGACTCGGTAAGCTTGAATCTTTTTTTACCGTGGATGAGTGCCACATGGCCGCCGTCGAGTTTAGGTGCACCGATCATCATGTCGGAATAACCGTCACCGTTGAGATCGCCAATACATTTCACAGTAGTACCGAAACCGCTGTTTTTTGCACCTTGTATAATGCTCCATATATTATTGGTTATAACCATATGGATATTGTCAAAAAATGCTATGATTCCTTCATCGTCACCAAATTCACCATTGCCTAGATAACAGCCAAAATCCCAATAATATGACCCCGCATGATCAATGAACTCTGTAATATTATACTGAAAATGATCTGAAACTGGCCCCCATGGAGTACTACCCCATCCACCATAGTTACGAGATATCCAACGTCCATCGGCTCTCAGGATATCTCCGATATAATGTCTATCTGAAGGATTTGACCCGTTCCAGATCCTTGAGCGTATTGCACAAAGTTCTTCTGTATTATCGGATCCTCCAAAAAAGCCTTCAGTATCTTCTGCCCAATAATCGAAGGATACCTCAATTGTACTATTGGTCGAAATGTAGTTGAACATCTCAGCAGTAATGTCGAATTCAATGCCCCAGGCTGCACTACCCCCTGGACTGTTGCTACCACCACCATATGGATTATCAACTGTATGGTTCCGACCGACCGTAATTTCCAGGGCGGTTTTATTAGCCCATGTGAGGTTATCACCATCTGGCCCATCAGGCTCCCAAGGACCGTAATGGGTACCACCATCATTCACAGTATCGCCACCATATAAATTCGAGGAATCAGCGACATTATCTATCCAGTCCCACCCATCATCGCCAGCACCTAAACCCCAGGTATTGAGATCGCTCGGTGTATTGTTCAGACCATTGGAGAAATCCACCACGTTCGGTGTTGTCAGGTTGTCATCCCAGAGGTCAGGATAAAAATTTATTATTTTTTTGTATCCATAACTGATAACTGCCAGGTCTGCACCTGGCGCACCCACGAGCACATCAGCATAGCCATCGTTGTTAATATCACCCAAACCGGTAACTGAACTGCCATACATGGCACCTGAACCGACATTGATATCTTCGCCGTCAAGGATACGATCGGCTTGTTGTGCACTGCCGGGGAAATTACCACCAAAAAATATGTAAGCGCGTCCACGATTACTTTTTGCACCAGGACCGCCTACGATTATGTCATTGATGCCATCACCATTTACATCGCCGGCATCTGCAACATCACAACCGAAATTATTACCTATGCCTTCACCAACGATCGTGAAATCTGCCTGGTCATAAGTTATGTTATCGAAACCGGAATTTGCCTTGCCGAAGAATATATAGACCGCACCTTTATCGATCTCCGAACCGCTTGTAAATTTTGGTGTACCTACCACCAGGTCAGGGTATTGGTCGCCGTTCAGGTTCTCGATGTATGTGAAGTTCCACCCGAACATTGCGTCTGCGTGAGAACCTGTACCACCCCAAATATATTGTTTAAACGAATTATATGGTTGTTGACCACCACGGGTTGAACTATCATTATTATGATCAGAATCGGAAACCACATAATTTATGCACCAGAAATTTAACAAGATCAAGATCAGCGTTACAATCACTGTAAAACATCTGATCCCAACACTTACATTCTTTACCATAACCTACACCTTCCTTTTGGGATAATTAAATATTATATCAGGAATTTTGAACAAATTTTCGATAAGATATATAAATAAGAAATAATACGTCCAATATGTCATTCTCAACATTCATTGGATTATTTAAATCTTATCCTTTTATGTTCAACATTTCATCAATAAAAGTAAATTAAAGTGGAGCCAGTAATATAATTGCCAGAATATTGTTTTACCGGGTATAAAGTTTTTGTGGAACACTTTTTTAATTGATTTATAATGTTATCGAAAGTTTAAATAATAAGTAATAAATTAATAAATTATTTGTAGTATAAATGTTTATTAAAGTCTCATGAAAAAGATCAGAAGTGGCATTTTCGGTTTGAATCCCCTGTTGGACGGCGGGTTCAATGAGAAGTCCACTAATGTGATCTTGGGGGTACCCGGGACAGGTAAAACCACATTCGCCACTCAATTCCTCAAACGCGGTTTGGAGATGAAGCAGCCTGCTATATTTATCAGTTTAGATGAAAACCAAGATCAGATCATTCATGAAGCGAGAGAACGCGGTTGGCCCGAGATGGAAAAATTCGTTGACGAGGGATTATTACTTTTTATCGATGCTTCCGGTAAAGAGTTCACTACATTTATTCGAGATGAGCTGCCAAAATTCGTGTCAAAATGGTCCGGGGCCAATGCCCGAGTTGCCATCGATCCTTTGACACCGGTTATCTGGGCGGTAGAGAATAGGTATGATCAGCGCGAGTTGATCAGTATTTTGATGAAAGAGCTAAAAAAGATCGGAACCGTCGTATGTACTCTGGAAGAATATGGCATCGAGGACCAGATCTCAAGTAAGGAAACGATAATACCAATGTATCTGGCCGATTCGGTTATTCATTTAAAATATGTTAGAAAAGGCGGCGATAAGGGCTTTAATAGACTATTGGAAATTATTAAATACCGGAACAGCCGCCATAGTAAACAATCGCATCAATATAATATCCTTCATGGTTTTGGGATAATGCTTCAACAATTTGATGAACCAAAGAAGGTCACAAAAAAAATTCCCAGTCTGATAAAAAGGAATTTAATTAAGGAGAAAAAATTACCAAAGAATATAAAGAATATGTTAACAAATTATCTGGAATCATTGAATGATCATGATTTCGAGGAACTCGATATTCCTAAAGTCATTCAGAACCTGATGGAGGAATATACATAAGAAAACGGCAGGATAAAAACCTGGATATGTTACATGCCCTGAAAAAAAGTATAACTCGCCCGGACAATGTTAACGGTTCTGAAATAGAGAAGGTTCCAGTCAGTATCTTGATGAATCAAAAGCGGCAAAAGATCCTTCAATACCTTTTTAAGTATCCTTGCACACATCTTCATGGGATTGCACATAACCTTGATCTTTCGATCAATTCGACACGTTGGCACCTGCGAAAATTGATACAAGTGGGGTATATTAACGAACATAAGCTGGGTAATCGTAAGGTATATTTTCCAAACAATAGCCTATCTAATGTGGATATAGAGATCCTGGGGGTGTTGACCAATAAAAAATTGGAATCGATATTTTTGGAGATCCTTCATGTGCCGGGGATCACCCAAAAAGAATTATATGTGCAATTGAATAAGAAACAGTCAACGATAGTTGACAATTTGAACATATTAGAGAAAACTCAATTGATCTATTCGCAGAAGGACGGTGCATTTCGAAGATATTACCCAACGCCAATGATCATTACCAGGGAGAAATTAATACGAAAGCCATTGAAAAAATATCGGGGATCCTTGATCCGAATTTTGAAACGCGATGGTGTGGAACCTGAAATTTTAAGAACCACCGATAAAAAATTCCATATACGAATAAAATCAGGTAAAAGTAAATCAGACTTGATCTTTCATTTTAATCCCTATGAGCGTTTTTTAAGTGGACGAGTTGAATAGAGTCAACTCAGCAGAATTGAAGGTTATTGAATTTGAAATTGTAAAAGTTAAATTTTAAAATTTAAAAGTAAATTTAAAATATTGAACTATTAATGCTTCAAAGTGTCCCCTTTACAATTTCCTTTTAACATCCATTATTTGATGCATTACAATTCGGATATGAGGCGTTATTTGCAATTAATGTGGGAATTCACAACGGCATTTGTACCATACGAACCGGAAAATGTACCAAAACACTTTTATATACTGTGATAATATTCTAAATTGGTATTAAATTTATTAATAATAATATATAAAAGATAGTTTAATTCATTTAAATAGCTTATAGGTAGATTCTGACATAATTATAATAATCTAAAATAAAAATAAATAATTGCCGTAAGGGAACTATGATCGCATAATATTGTTTGGGAGAGACGAAATGGCCGAAGACGACGAAAAAGTCATGTTATCCGATTTTCGACAACGTTGGGATCGATCAGTCAAGGATATCGACAAAAAGCCCAAATCTTCAATAGGTAAAAACAGGGGTCATGGACCCAAACAGTGCCCCGTATGTGGTGAACAGCTCAAACCGGATATGGATAAATGCCCTGTTTGCGGCGAGATCGTGGACCCACCCGCAAAAAAAATGGTCTCAAAAAAGATGCAGATTAGAATTCTCGAACCCGTGAAAGGAATTAAACCTTCTCAGAAGATCCGGATCTTGAAACCTATTGGATCAACAAAACCCGAGAAACCGAAAACTTTTGGGCTGGTTAATGGTACCGGTCTCGTAGACGGTCTTACCAAACGCGGTTTGATACCAGCAACTCGGAAACCTGGTATGGGTGAAGGCCTGAAAAAAGCGCCTGGGCTGATCAATGGTCGAGGGATGACAAATGGCAACGGCCTTACCGATGGCAATGGTTTAACAAATGGTAACGGCCTTACTAATGGCTATGGACTACCTTATGCCCAGATGAAAATGAGCAGGATCGCATTTATTAAAGCGAAAAACTTCAAATATCGTGTTGCTTCAGCACTTATTGCAGTAATTCTGATCCTCATGCCGATATTTTTCTACATCACAGAGATCTCCCCCGAAACCGAAGGCTTTGCAATTGATGGTAATTTTGATGATTGGTCAGAGACCACAAAATATTCTGAAATAAGCGATACATCTAATGCTAATATTGATATCGAAACTTTTATGATAGACCATGAAGATAATTTCATATATATATATCTCCAGACCTTTGATGATATTTTTAAAGGCGGAACCATTAAAACAGATGTTCATTCCCCGGATATGGTCCAAATATTCATCGATAGCGACCAAAGAAACGATACCGGTTTTGCCATCGGAGGTATGGGGGCGGATCATTTAATTGAAATACTCGGATATGATTATAATATAATAAGGAAGGACTTGAAAAGTTATGGATCAGGGTCCACGAATGATTGGAATAACTGGCAACATTTACATTCCATAAATGCAAAAAATAAGAACAGCGAATTGGAATGCAGTATCTCAACCGGTGATATCGGTATATCAAACAATGATGTTAGTGTGAATGTATTATTTCACACCATCGACGGCCAGAAGAACGAAGATTTTTCCTCGGGCATGATCGGTCTCGAGCCAGGTATGTTATTGATAACATATTCTACAACAAATACTGAAACTCGACTTATCACTTCTTCGTCCGATAATATCGTGACCAATATTGAACTGGACAGCGAGGGCGCCACCGTTGATCTGAACTCTCTGGATCTGATGTATGATGGCCAAGCATTAAACTCTGATTTCCGCAATATCAGGGTAATTACAAAGGTAGATGACTCCGAGCTCGGTATTGTTACCAATATTAATGTGGATAGCGGTGAGCGGTTTTCCATTAATCTACATACACCATTAACAATAACTCCCGAGCAGACAATTCAACTTGCAATAACCATAGATGTCACCCGCACCGCCACTGGCGGAACTTTGGGATTCGTGATCTTGGGCGGAGACCTGGACCAAGGTACTGTTACTCCCAATTATCTTGACGCATTGAGCAACTGGCGCCAGGATAATGTGAAAAAGGTATATCTTGGCGAACCGCCAACCGGTAAGGTGGTGATCGATGGAGCGTTCGATGATTGGACGAACTTACCTAACTTGAAAGCAGAAACGGATTCCGATCCCGCCGAGCCAAAAATCAATAACCCAAATGTCGACTTGGATGAATATAAATTATTCTCTTTAGATAATTCGTTATCTTTCTATTGCAGTGTTAAAGGAACGCTCTTCGCAGGTGTCCAGGTACCGATCGGGCCACCAATTATTTCCAAGATCCGGCCAACAGATGATAGTGATTTCGACGGTGTGCCCGATGTGGATGACCCAAACCCCAATGATGCTACAGATACCGATCTTGACGGTTTGGCCAATGATTTTGAGAATTATACTGACGGTGATGCATACACGTCGTTCCCTTGGCCCGAGGGTGGTGATCTGGATTATCTAAATCCGGATACCGATAACGATGGAATAAACGATAAAGAAGATCCTTATCCATTATTGAAATCACATCCCGAAGCACCAAAAATATATGGCGATGATAAAGTATACATCTATATCAACTCCGATAATAAGCCCACCGGTTACCAGGACCCGCGAGCACCTGTTGGTGTCCGGACCGGTGCAGAATATCTGATCACGATCGGCGGCAGGCAGGGCAAGATCACAGAAAAACGATTTCTATTTTTTAATTCACAGAGTGTGTGGACCGAACTTAAGGTCACCAAAGTATTGGCTGCAAGCGATGACCAGCGACTCGAAACACAGGTCGATCTAAGCGGATTGTTCTTGAACGTGAGTCAAAAAACCTACCAGGTCTGGTTTTCCATATCTACCTGGGATAGAGGATCAATCGATTATTCCGATCAGGCTATAAGCACAAGTTCAACCAGAAGCGATCAGGATGACGATCGCCTTGATACTGGTACTGGTTCAGGCACACGTGCGCCGCCTGGTGGATGGCCGCCTGGGTGGACTGCATTAACACCTACCGAAAGCTGGTTTGACAGCACAGGTCTTTTTCCGGAAACTGAAATTAAGGGCATTTTTGCTAGTGATACTGAATTTTTTCTAATGCTCAAGATCGAGGTTGATATAATCTTTGGAACACCGGGCGCGGGTACCACTTATGATTTCTATTTCAATGTTTCTGCCACAAGTTGGTATAAGATCCAACTTTATAGAAGCAGTGCAACGGCGTGGGAACTGCATTTGAATTATACGACAAATGCATCGGTGCCCGATGATAATAGTACCTGGAACAACGAGTTCAGTGCCACAAATATTTTGACAAATTCTTATGATAATTTTGCAAAAGGCATTGGATTCGAATTTCAACCCTTTTTTCAAAATTTCATTTATTTTTGGGTCAATAAGACCAATCTAAGCCAGGGGTACTCATCTCTATGGCAAGGCAACAATGTAAGTATGTTTGCCGATACACATGAAGTGAATTGTACCAACTGGGCCCAGGTCGACCGGGCGCCAGATACTCTTTCTGTCAATTATACTTGTTTGAAAGGCCCCGTAGGTATCCCGGAATATGATTGGGTCGTGGTACCGCTACCCATTCTGGTTATATTTGCCTTAATGCTTGTAACTCGTCGTAAATACAAAAAAAAATGAATAATCGACCATAACCTTTAATATCAACTAAATATATCTAACAGTGTTAACTCCTATCGGTTCGATTTCAAATTTAAAAACTCTTAGGCCTTCCCAAAAAAATTTGCCTTTATCGAACCGAGATGAGCCCCCCTGGACTAAAGCTTTCCCCAAAATTCTTTTTATCTAGGGGGGCTTTTTTTTTCTCATAATATTGTTATTTAACACCAAAATCTTAATAGATTAGAATATAATGTGATCTCGATGACTAAATATCAGGTTGCAAAGAACGATCATGTTGTTCTTATATCCAAATCTAGATCTAGACCTAATTCTAAATCTATAGGTCAACGATTCTGTCTCACGATCGAAGATCAGTCACAGAAAATTCACGGTCTTGGAGTTTACAACCCGGCCAAATTTGTCGGCCTGTCCTATGGCAGCACCATCACCTTGGGCCAAAATCAATATTGGCTCTTACCTGCAACTGCACTGGATCAGGTAGATACCATACGAAGAAAAGCACAGATAGTGATCCCAAAAGATGCCGCACTTATCGGGTTGTACTGCGACATCCGAGCAGGCTCGCAGGTGGTGGAAGGCGGAGTGGGTTCAGGTGCGTTGACGATCATCTTATTATCACTGGTTGGTCCAAATGGCCAGGTTACCAGCTATGAAACACGCGATGATTTTGCAAAAATCGGTAAGAACAATATTGAGAAGACTGGGCTGGGGTGTGCGTGGAAACTTAAACTGCAGGATATATCACAATGTATCTCGGAGACCGACCAAGATGCAGTTGTATTGGATATCCCTGAGCCTTGGACTGTAGTAGATATTGCATACCGAGCATTGCGCCCGGGCGGTATATTAGCAGGATACACGCCCACAATTAACCAGGTAGAGAAATTTGTAATATCATTAAAAACCAAACCGTTCATTGAGATACATACCTTCGAGACACTGCAGCGCGAACTGGTGGTGAAGCCTGGTAGCGTGCGCCCGTCCTTTGATATGCTGGGGCACACGGGATATATCACGGTGGCGCGGAAAGTGCTTGAAATGTAATATTAATATAAATTAGGGGTCAGGGGTCACAATTCAGGGGTCGGGAAACTATTGAGTAGTAGGATATTGAAGTTTGGTGGTAGAATATGGTGATGAATTGACGGAATGTTGGATATACCTATGATATTACAGGATGTTCTATATATCGTTGGGATGGCAGGATGTTCTATATGTCGAAGAGATAACAGGATGTTGTATATGTCGCTGAGATTTCGAGATGTTGAACGTATCGAAGAGATAGCAGGATGTTAGATATGTCATTGATATACCGGGATGCATTAATGAATTATCAATAACAAATCAGACATCTTGATAATTAATCACAAAATAGAACATCCCAACAATTAATTGAAATATAGAACATCCCAGTAATTAATCGAAATATACAACATCCTAACAAACAGTCTAAAAACTGTTCCAATCTTATTTTATATAATTGGAACTGCAATAACTTTAAATATGGCAAAATTTTTCAATTAACCTTAAGAATTGATTATGATCGACTTAAACAATTATTTCATATATAGTAGAGCATGGTGATTAGTTTTTGACCTGGTCAAAGGGCCCTACAGTGAAAGAAAAGATTTTATTGCACCTGTTAGCGTATGCTCAATATTCAGATTACGACGAGGTCCCAGAGGCGGTCACGCAGCAGGGTATCGCAAATGTGATCTATGCACCACGACCACATGTATCCATTGCGTTGAAGGACCTGCGAAATAATGCACAACTGCTGGAGCGCCAATGCCACATCGAGCGCGGAAAACGCAGGCAAAAAGTGTATTTCCTGACCAGCTCTGGGTTACAACACGCGAATACCATTAAACTTAGAATAATAGAAACCGAAATACTTGTTAGGTCTGAAAACGCGAAACATCATCAGAAGATCGGGGAGGCATGTTCGGAGAATGATCTATCATTGTTTGATATATTAGCACGTTTAACAGACGAGGGTGTTTTGGATTTAACACAACCAATAGTCCGGCCACCGGGGCAGTCGCAGGAAAATCTCGGAATTGAACCAAAATCAACAATACAAAAACAAACACAAATACAAACACAGACCACGCCTACCACATACCCAACCGTTCAACATAAACAACAAAAGCCACTGGCAACTCGGGGTTACCCACAGCCTTTGCAGTACCCGCAATATAGATCTCACGATAATTATTCAAGATATTATCAGTATTACTATGACCAGCAGCCTGTTTATACACTCTCCGAAAAAGCGTATGCCACAATGTTTTTCATTGGTTATTTATTGATACTACTTGGCACAGGTTCGGGTATTGTTCTGCTCGGTTCAGGTGAACTGTTACTAATAATCCCGTTGATCCTTTTTTTAGCATTCGGATTTTCGGTTATGGGATTAGCGGCGGGCGCACTGTGGATGAACGGTGCCTGGCAGAAAAGGATCCTAATACTATTATCTATTACCGTACCCGTGCTGTCGTATCTTGTGTTTTTTGCGGCGGTTGAACCCAACATAAATTATTATGATCTCATACTCTGGATAATCATTCTATCCTCATTTCTAGGCTTGGCCAATTTCGCTACATTCATACATTTACACAATCGTGCAGCCGCACTTGGCGCACTTGGTATAATCCTGATAATCGATGCACCGGTAATCCTAATGTTCGGCACACTGACCATATTACAGACCGGCTTTTGGTTGCTGTTCGGTGTTTTGTGTTTGTTTTTAGGTTACCATTTACTTGTGAAACTAGAAGATGAGTATGAGCATTCAGTAGCGCAGCAGAATTATTTGGCTCAAGGTATTTTATCCGGTTTGGGCTTTGGGATCATGTTGCCTTGCTTATATTCTTTTTTTGTTTTTGATTTTTCAACCTTATCCGGGTTTGACAATATAATCTATGGCATCATCGGCCTGTGGTGTTTGGTGGGTATACTAATGGTCTATCTGGTACTGGCGAAAAACGGCGAATATGCATATAAAACCGTAAAGGGTCTTCAAGTGGGAATGCCACTATTTTTCGGCGTCATCTTGTTATTCTTCGGCGTGTTTTTGATCGGGTTCGAGAAGATATTTGAGACTGTGATCGAATTTTTCTTGGGCCTAACTTTGATCGTATACGGCGTCAAGCGTTTGAAGGGGCAGCCAGGCCATAACATTTTTCTAACTGGCCTTACAGCCTGCGCAGTTGGATTTACATTATTATTTTTGATCTACTAAATAAAAAAATGCTTCGTAAAAAGAATAATGATTGACGCATTTTTTTATTATATTAATTTACCACTTTCGGAGTCAACCAAAGTTATTGAAATATCGGGCATAATTCCATCCTTATGCCATTCCAAAAATATTTAATGTTGTAAAACGTTTAATAAATTGTGTATGGAACAACCTTTAAGTTGATAATAAACGTGTTTATACTTCTAACACTTGTGATGTTCAGTTCTAACTCTTTGGCAACTACTTGTGAAGTAGTTATCACACTGGATAAACATAATATTGTATAAACTAATTCATTCAAAAAGCCTTTTAACGAGCCATTGCGGGTTAAACGGGATAAGATCACCATAACGCTGGCCAACACAGATAAATAAGATCGGTTTACCTACCGCATACGCAATGGACAGTGCAGCGCCACCCTTCGCGTCGGCGTCAAGTTTGGTAAGTATTGCTGCATCGAGGCCTATGACCGATTCAAACTGCGATGCCTGTTCGACAACATCGTTGCCAGCAAGGGCATCGCCAACGAAAATTACCATATCCGGTTCAGCAACACGCTTGATCTTGCGCATCTCGTCCATTAAATTCGTATTTGTTTGCATTCTACCGGCAGTATCGATCAGTACGACATCTTTATGCCGTGCCTTGGCATGCTCGATCGAATCGAATGCAATGGCCGCCGGGTCGCTGCCTGCTTTGTCCTTGATCAATTTCACACCTAGTTTATTTGCATGCAGCTCAAGTTGTTCGATGGCGCCTGCTCGAAACGTATCACTTGCAGCAATCACGCAGGAGATGTTCTCTTTTTTTAACCGGAAAACTATCTTGGCTATTGCAGAGGTCTTGCCTGTACCGTTTACCCCAACAAACATCAGCCTTACAGGTTTTTTACATTTTTTTATGTAATTATCAAAATGGATCATCTCGGATTGCAGGACATGTATCACCGCATTTTGCAACGCCTTTTCTATTATTTTATCAAGATCGGAGCCGGACTTAATTTTCTCGCCAAGAAGTTCATTCTTTATAGAATCCTTGATCTTTTCTACAACTGGTAATGCTACATCAGATTCCAGTAAAGCAACTTCCAAATCCCACAATATAGCATCCAATTTACCCTCCGAAATACTTTTGGCAAACCAACCAACTTTTCCAGACTCTAAAACGGGTTTTGTCTCCACCTTTACCCAGGGCGTCTCCTCGCTGGTCTCTTTTTCGATCTTGCGCTTTAAACTCATCTCTTGGCCACGACCTAGACCACTGCGTTTGCGCACTGGCTGGCGGCTTTTAGTTGGTGGTTTTTGTTCTTTGATCACTTTTTCCGAGCCCTTCGGTATTATTCGGTTATCTGTGTTGTCGGTATCACGATTATCAACAGTCTCACCCGATATCCCCTTGGAACCCAGCTCTTTAGTTGCTTTTTTCTTAAATAACTTAAGCTTTTCTTTTAAACTACGAAACATTTAATGACCCCAGATCAAGATCATTTTCTGAAGCGCCCTGAAGGCTTTGGTACTTTTCTTCGATGTTTGAGCTTAACATCATTGCCTGCGATTGAAGGTTTTCAATGGTAGAATTGAGCTTATTTTTGTTTTCCTCGATCTTTACAATGCGCGAGTTCAATTTGGTGATCGCATCGTCAAGCTTATCTTCCATAGCGATTCCCGCACCAATATTGATGATGACCTTGGAAACATCTTTCACTTTCGCAAATACCAACAAATCACCGCCAATTGGTATTAAAAGCTCGTTATCGTCGGTCAAGTTTTTGAAACCGTTCAAAGTATCAATTGCCTGTTGATGTTCATTTACCGCAAGATACAATATCTCGAACTGGTCTTTCAAGGTTACAATTTGTTGCTTGATATTTTCCAGATACATAACTGCCTGCTGCAGCTCCTGTTGGTTAGTAATATTTAGATTACCTTCTTCTGCCATTTATTTACCCCCAATTTGTTGTTTTATAATAGGGTTAGTGATATCTTCTGCAGATATCCGTTCTATCTTTTCGATCTTGATCCCACGCCGTTTTACACGATGGTTGCTACCAAGAAACGAAAATATTAACTCTTGGGCTTTTTGTTTGTTCTCCACAAGCAGTTCTTTTGTAAATTGCTGATATTGTCTTCCTCTTTTAAACTTACCAGTTATTTTAAACACATTCAATTTTTTCTTATCGACTTTATCGGTCATTTTTCGATCCCCGGTGTGATTTTACTTATTATGTTATGCGTTTCGAGGCTAATAATATAAAAACATTAATAGTTTTCCATTAACAAAAAGAATATAAATCAGATATCATATTACTCTAAAAGCTTAAGTAAATGGCACCAATATTTGCCGTTGTAGCTTAGTTGGTGGAGTACTCGGCTGTTATAATGATCTCATTTTTCTCGTAAAGATCTTCAAATGAGACATTTTGGATACCGAGCGGTCGCCGGTTCGAATCCGGCCAACGGCGTTATATCAAACAGGTGAAGCATAAACCTCGGGCCCGTAGCTTAGTCTGGTGGAGCGTCTGGCTCATAACCAGATGGTCGTCGGTTCAAATCCGGCCGGGCCCACTCTACTTATTTAATAATGATTTTCGTGAGCCCGGCCTTGATATCGATCAGTGTTCAAACTTCGCCAATTACCGTCTTTTAATAATTTATTGATTTAACGGTAATTGGCTCGCATTTGAAATTCCTGGTGGAATTTCAAAAGTCCGGCCGAGCCCACTTGGTTTATATTATAATGATTTATGCCTCTTCTCCAATTTTTCACACAGTTATTGGATTATGGATAGAGAATATATCCTAAATCCAAATAATATAAAATCCGAAGTTCGAATATCTAAACTCTAAACAAATCCCAATGTTTGAATGACTGAAACAATCATTTGTTAGGAAAGTGGGAGGTGTAGAGAGGAAAGCGGGTTGATATATTATCGTTAAAACCCTCTTTCCTTGTAAATCATCTTCAATAATTTATTCCACCACCCTCTTTCCTATTTAAGATTTAGAGTTTTAAAATAATCTAGTAATAACTGGTTAAATCATCATTTTTGTATCCTACGAAAATTGGGAGATGGACCTGATTTATTAAATCACAATGTCCAATAATTTCATATAGATGTACTAATATTGTTTTAATTAAATTCAATCCACTTGAACCTAAACGGGAGGCTTTAAGATATTTTTTGTCACCAGTTCACCTGTTAATAAAGCAACGGCTAGAGGTTTTAAATGGTTTATGATCTCGTCAATTATTATGCTCATTACGACAAATTTAATTTTTCCAATTGTTACTTCTACCTCATCTGAAAACCCAGATCCGGATAACGTGTGCGAACAAATGAAAAACCTGCCTGAGACCCGCGGTTCGAACCGAGCTGTACCACTAAATCGCCAGGGTCTGGGCTTTACCGAGATATCTACCGGCCTGCCAACATCAGGATATTATAGTTACATAGTGTACGGTGATTTTAATAAGGATAATAAGATCGACATCGTGTTCACGGGTGATAATTATAATGCTGCCGGCAATAATGCCAAGGGTGTTTATGCTTATACAGGTAACGGCGGAACGTCCTGGACAGACGCATCTACTGGTTTAGCCACATATGATTCTTGGGCCGGCTGTATGGTGGGTGATGCCGATGCCGATGGTTATATTGAAGCATACGCCGCCAATGGTGCTTGGGGAACCAGTAGTAATAAGGGGTTAAAGGTTTGGGAATATAGAAACCGCAATTGGAATGATTCAGCCACACACGTTACAACACCCAGACCTACAGGCGCGCCGTATAATGGATTCTTGGCAAATATTACGGGTAATAGTAGACTTGACCTGGTTCTTTGCAATAATGTGGGTATAAAATATTTTCAAAACAACGGCGGTAATCCTGTAACATGGCTAGAGAGGTCGGGTGGATTATCAACTTCTAATCAATTTACTGCTGTTGACGTGGCCGATATGAACAAGGATGGTTTGAAAGATATAATTGCTAGTGATTATAGTGGTAATGAACACATGTACATTCAAAACACAACTGGTAACCTCTGGACAGAGTATAGCACCGGTGTAGCGATACCCGGAACTTATCTGGGAATTGAGGTAGGTGATGTTAATAACGATTCCCATATGGATATCGTCTACGGTGGAAATGGCGCCGGATTGAAATGTCAATTGGGCAACAGCGGTGGAGCAGGCGGCACTTCATTTTCATGGACCGCGGCAAACACTGGGTTGCCTCCTAATAGATATTATTACCAAATACAGATATGTGATATTGATCTTGATGGTGATCTTGATATAATTGCACCAAGATCATATACCGATAATGCTGGAATTGAAATTTACTTGGGTAATGGTTCCACAAACCCGGGTATGAATTTGGGCTGGACCAAAGCCGCAAACATTAACCTTACTACAACTGGCGATTGGACAGGTGTGAATTGTCCTGATATTAATAGTGATGGCTCACCCGATATTGTAGCGGTCAGCTATGGAAATGGTGTAAAAGCCTGGCGGAATAATTTAAGTCAAGATATAACAGCACCCGGGGCGGTTACAGATCTGACAATAACAAATGTTACCATGACCAACATTACCATAAGCTGGAGTGCACCGTGCGATAATGGTACAGACACATTATCAGGTCCGGTTAAAGGTTATGACATTAGATATTACACGAGCATGATCAATTCTGGAACCTGGGATACCGCATCCGAATGTGACGCTGAACCGTTACCAGCCGCACCGGGTACGCAGCAGACGTTTACCATCTCCGAACTGTTACCTGGCACAAAGTATTATATTGCGCTGAAGAGCAGTGACGAGCGGCCGAACATTTCACTGTTATCTAATGTTGTGTTCAATACCACCATGGGTATACCCGATACTACACCACCAGGAAAGATTTATGATCTTTCGGCAATAGATCCCACTAATAATTCAATCAACCTCACCTGGACTGCACCCGCAGATAATAGAAGTAATGCAAGTTCGGGACCTGTGACCGAATATGATATTAGATATCATACCACTCAAATTACGAATATCACCTGGCCGCTTGCTATCAAGTGCACGATCCCCATTACTCCTGGCCAACCGGGAGCTGCCGAATTATATCAAGTATCCGGCATTCAATCAGATACCGTTTACTATTTTTCAATTAAGGCTTGTGATGAGACGAATAATTTGGCTTGGCTATCGAATTGTGCGTTCAATACCACACTACCAACCCCTGACATCTCGCCGCCGGCGGCAATCACCGACCTAGTTGCCCACAAGCCAACCACCACTTCAATTAACCTTACCTGGAGTGCGGTTGGTGACGATGGAAATTCGGGTAATGCAAGCAATTATGATATCAGATTTGCGACCGAAACAATTACCGCTCTGACCTGGTTGGATGCTGCCAAGTGCTCCGAGATCCCAACGCCATCGGCGCCAGGAAACACCGAACATTATAAAGTAACAGATCTGCTGCCCGATACCATTTATTATTTTGTAATCATAGCAGGTGATGAAACACCACTCTGGTCAGATCTATCAAATATCGCATTTAATACCACTCTACCGGTTCTTGACACAATACCACCTAATAGGATCGATGACCTGGCCATGGTGGGAACTACAGGGTCAAGTACAAAACTAACCTGGAGTGCGCCGGGTGATGATGGTGATGTGGGTACCGCTGCAAGTTATGATCTTCGATACTCGAATGTGTCGATCTCTCAGCAGAACGGGGTAAGTGCTATAAAAATTCAAGAGCCGCCGGCACCAAAAGCTGCAGGGGAAACCGAAACATATAATGTAACCGGTTTGAGCGCGAGTACAAAATACTATTTTGCGATCCGGGCCGTAGATGATAGTGAGAACTGGTCACCAATATCAAATTCACCGTCCGGGACAACCTTAGATGATCCAAAACCCACATTGATTATGAACTTAACACCAGAAAAAACAGAATTAACTTCGGGCGAGACAATAGATTTAAGGATCTCAGTAGTTACGCGGGATACTCAACCACACACGCCAGTACCACTGGCAGATATCAAAATAACGACTGATAACTCAGACCTGAGTGTAATACCTGTAACGGGCCAGAGTGACCAAAATGGTATTTTGAATGTGAAGATCACCGCACCAGTGGTTGCAGATATTACCGAGATCACCATATTTGCAAATGCAAATAAAACGAATTTTGCATCGGATCAAGGCCAAGTTATGATCACGGTTCAGCCAGAGATATCCAAACTAATGCAATTTGACCTACATATTACAGATAAGAATATTTCTTTATCAAAGACAGAGATAACCGAAGGTAATGAGATCATATTTTACGCTAATATCCATAATATTGGAGCTATTGATGCAGCTGAATTCAATGTTTCATTTTTCTTAGACAATGAGCAATTGGGCAGCCCAGTGTCTTATCAAGATCTAAACATGGGCAATCATGTAAATGCTACACAAGCCTGGAGTGCAAAGAAGGGCAATTTTACACTACGAATCGAGATCACTCCTTTGAATTTTGATCTGGAGGCAAACATTCAGGATAACTCGGCAGAGATCGAATTCTCTGTTCATGGTAAGGATGAGGGAGGTGAAAAAACCGGAAAAACACAGGGTTCCAGTTTTATGGTATTTGGTTTGATCATTCTCGTTTGTGTTATCATAATAATTCTAATATTTTGTTATATTCTATTAAGGCGTAAAAATATATCTCATCTAAATAAATATGAAGATACCCGAATCTCTCAAGAGCCTCACACGCTTAGCACTTCATTTGATTCTGAAATCCAACCTCAAACCACAACTCTAACTATGCCATCACCTGCACCGCCAACCACACCGCTATCTGTACTCATGGCGCGGCCAGTAGATATTTTACCTCAAAATACGGTAAAGGAATCCGAAGCAACTGGTGAGACAGTTATTGATAAACCGCCCATGGCTCCATTGGCCTTGCCAGTAAGCACAGGAGAGCCAGAAACACCAGAACCAGAAGGAGAAACAAATATCCAACAAGTGCCATGTCCAACCTGTAAAAACCAAATATCCGTATATTCCAGTCCATGCATTCATTGTGGAACTAATATGAATTGGAATCTGAAACTCTGACCCATAACTTTTATATTACAGAAGTTTGATAAAAGACATGATCAAAGTTCAAGAAAAAATATAATTTAAGCAGGCAATTTATTAAAAATTTTCAATAGGAAATCTTAACAAATCAAATTATTTGAGAGTGGCATATATGATTTCTATAACCTTTTATCGATCATTAAGGTCAAAAATATCAGATTTACGAATAGTCAGTATATTGATAATAATGATGCTGTTGGTGACGAACTTTTTATTGGTTTTGCCTAATCCAGAACCGGATTTTACTAGCGATAACTACATGGATGCTAACCACAGCACCAAACCTGTACAAACGAAAACCACACGTGGTTCACAACGTGGTGCAAGGAGTTTTGGGTTTACCTTGAACGGAACGGGTTATCCAAGCACAGGTTATTATAATGATATTAGAACTGGCGATATTAATAAAGATAATCATTTAGATATTGTATTTGGTGGAGAAAATCGTAGTGGTTCTACACATGGCCTATATGTTTATACAGGAAATAGTAATGGAGTTTGGACTCAAAATGTGGTATCTTCATCACATGTCTATAGTGGTGTGGCTATCGCTGATTGCGATAATGATGGTAAGCGGGAGGTATTTGCGGGTTACGAGGTTAAATGGAGCTCAGGAACCCCTAGTAATGGTGTAGGAGCTTGGGAGTGGACCGGTTCAGGTTTTACTACATCAGGAATATCATCGCCAATGACATCAGGTGGTGTAAATGATATAGTAATTAAAAATGTTACTGGTGGCCAGGGTTTAGATTTAGCAATTGCAACTCAAAGTGCGGGGATTAAATATTATGAGGGAAGTGGTTCTTCGCCCATATCTTGGAATTCAAAAGTTACTAACCTTCCAACTAGCGGAGAATATTCCAACATTGACGTATTGGATTTCAATAATGATAGTCATCCCGATATTGCGGCTGGAAGTTATAGTTCTGGAGGAGTCAAAATATATATTCGAAATACAACCGCTAATAGTTGGACGGATTATTCATCAACACTTCCAACAGCAGCAAAAAGCGGCAATATGTTAGGGATTACATTAGGTGATTTGAATAATGATAGTCATGTTGATATTGTGTATGGTACACGTGACAATGGAATGAATATATTACTAGGTAATAGCGGCGGCACATCAGGTACAAGTTTCACATGGACTACCCCCACAGGTGGTGGTTTACCCTCGTCTGCAATTTCTGGAAGATTTACTGGGATCCAACTTGCAGATGTAGATCTAGATGGCGACTTGGATCTATTGGCACCTAAAGCTGCCCCTGGGCTTCATTTATATCTTGGAAATGGTTCAATAAAACCAGGTAGTAATTTTGGTTTCACAGAAGTAACCGGGCGAGGGCTTCCTACTACAATGACATTTTATGGCTCTGCATATTTAGATTATGACAATGACGGCGACCTGGATGTTGCTGGTGCTACATGGGGTAACGGTATTAAAGTTTACAAGAGCAACCTTAGTGATGACTTCGATAATACCCCCCCGGGCGCAGTGAGCAACCTTGCTATAACAAATATCACCACCAACAGTATCACGGTGAACTGGACCGCACCGGCGGACAATGGTTCAATACCAGGCTCGGGGCCAGTACAAAGCTATGACATTAGATATTCTGCCACCAATATCAACCTCGGAAACTGGGCTGGTACTACCCAGTGCACGGGTGAGCCAACACCGGCAACACCGGGCACTGCGCAAGGATGCATTATAACTGGGTTATCATCAGGTGCTTTGTATTATATTTGTCTCCGAAGTAATGACGAGCGGCCAAACATATCACCATTATCAAATATCGTGTCAAATTCTACCCTGGGCATACCCGATACCACATTACCTGGCAAGATCACCGACCTGCAGGCGTTGAATCCGACCAATAACTCGATCAACCTGACCTGGACTGCACCGGCCGATAACGGTTCAGACTCAAGTTCCGGCTCGGTGGTTGAGTACGATATTAGATATTATTCCACATCAGTAACCAGTGCCAACTGGGCTCTTGCCACGAACTGCACCTCACCACCAACACCAGGTACACCGGGGAGTACAGAAAATTATAATGTAACTGGCTTGCAGGCGAAAACAACCTATTATTTTGCCATCAAGGCCCGCGATGAGAGACCTAACTGGGGCTTGATATCTAACTCTGATAGCGATACCACATTACCAGACCCGGACATCATTCCACCTGGGATCATCAACGACCTGGAAGCCATCGAACCAACCGATACCACGATCAATCTTACCTGGACCGCAGTGGGCGATGATGCAACTTCCGGAACCGCAGATGCTTATGACATTCGCTGCAATACCTCTCAGATCACCGGCTCTAACTGGGATCTGGCAGTAAAATGTTCAAATTTACCCACACCACAAATTTCAGGCAGCACCGAACACTATGAGGTGACTGGTTTGATGCCTGATACAACATATTATTTTGCGATCAAAGCCGCCGATGAAGCCATATCATGGTCAGGATTATCCAATATTGCTATTAACAAAACCCTTCTCTCGAAAGATACGACACCGCCCGGAAAGATCGACGACCTGACCGTTACCGATACCCTAACCCAGGCAACCGAGATCACATTGACCTGGAGTGCACCGGGTGACGATGGTACGGTAGGTACAGTATCCGGGTATGATATCAGATACAATACGGTCAAGATCTCCGACTCACTATGGGACATTTCAGATCAATGCCCCGATTGGCCTACACCAGCACCTCCTGGAAATCCGCAGGAATATACCGTTACGGGCCTGGTTTCCGATCAGAAATATTATTTCGCGATCAAGGCTTTCGATGAAAGGCCAAATTTTGCACAATTATCCAACATAGCAAATGGCACTACTCTTGAATCAACAGATAATATCCCACCTGCGGCCGTGACCGATCTGACCGCCAGCGCATTGTCTGCAAACACGATAAAACTAACTTGGAGTGCACCCGGCGATGATGGTAATACCGGTACTACGACCGGTTATGATATACGATATGGTACTAGTTCGATCGATGAATCTACCTGGGGTGTGGCAAACAAATGCAGCAATGAACCTGCACCACAAATAGCAGGGTCAGTTGAGAATTACATAGTTACAGGCATCTTTGCGGGTACTACCTATTACTTTGCACTGAAGAGTTTTGATGAGCGGCCAAATTACGCGTCGTTATCCAATATTGCAGATGCCAAGACATATTCCTCTGATGACGATACACCACCGGCTGAGATCACTGATCTTAAAGTAATCGAAACAACCGAGTCCAGTGCAACTTTAACATGGACCGCGGTGGGTGATGATGGAAATACCGGTATGGCCACCGCTTACGATCTACGTTATGCCAAAGCAGAGATCTTACAATCAAATTGGGGTGGCGGAACAAAGGTTATGGATATACCAACACCCAGATCTGCCGGAGAGGGCGAAACTTTTCTGATCACCGGCTTGGACACTGACACATCATATTACTTTGCAATAAAGGCGGCGGACGAAAAACCCAACTGGGCGCCTATTTCGAATTCACCGTTGGGGAGAACACTTGGCACAGATCTACCAAATCTTGTCATAACATTAACGCCCACTAAGACCACATTATATTCGGGTGAGAGCCTTACACTCAATGTTGAGGTATTATCTAAGGTTCAACAACAGCTAGTTGACGCTGCGGCTGTAGAATTTTCCAGCGACATTCCAGGTTTGGTGTTTTCACAACCAACCGGCACCACATCACAAAATGGAGATCTCGATGTTACGGTCACCGCACTAACAGTCACAAGTACGACACAGATAACTATAAACGTTAAAACTACAAAAGCAGGCTTTAAAACCAACAATTCACAATTAATTATTACGATAGAACCAAAATTATCCGGGCAAATGTTCAACCTGCGGATAACGAAAGATGATATTAACTTTTCAAAGGCCACGATCAGAGATGGTGACCTGGTTACCATTATCGCAAATATTACAAATATTGGTTTGAGCGATGCCACTGGATTCAGTGTCAAGTTCTTCATAGATGACGAACAACTTGGCCAGAACAAAACATTCGACGGCCTTGAGGCGAACAAATATAAATTAATTGTAATACAATGGCTGGCTAAAGAAGGTAACTATACTTTGCGAGTGGAGATCACACCTGTAAATACAAACTTTGAGTCTGATATATCGGACAATTCTGCTGAAGTGAGTTTTAGTGTAATAGAAAAAGCACCTATCGTAGGACCGGATAATGGAGATAAGGATAGGTCTGAAAATGCAGCAGATTATACCTCGGCATTAATTGCAATTGTCATTATAATTCTGATGATCATAATTGTTTTGGCATTTATATTTACGAAAAAAAGACGTTCACAAAAACCTGGTAGTTATGATGATCACCGGATGGCAGATCAAGAAAATTTATACAATGGCGCCACTGGTACTGATGCCGGTCCTGTTGTAGGATGGGATTCGGCAGTAGAGAGAAGTGCTAAACCGGGTATGCCAGGACAAACAGATACATATGGAAATACGATTGCAGATACATATTCCCAACCGGCATACCAACATGGAGATCAAGCTATAGAAAGATTGTATGGACAATCAGAATCAGACGATATCGATATTGGATTTGGATCAAGAGTGCCAGCAGCACCAACCGCACTAACAGCAAGCTCGGTTGCAGCAGCCCCGCCTGTTTACGAAAGTATAGAGTCTAAGCCTGAGCCAGAACCAAAGCAAGATGTACAATACGTACCATGCCCTATATGTCAGAAAATGATCCCGATATATTCTGATCCATGCCCGCAATGCGGGAGAAATATGAACTGGAATTAAGATCAGTTTACTGATGTTTTGCGTTTTCAAATTAATTGTAGAGAGTAAGCTAGTTGATTGAATAGTAGATTGAGCTAATGGTGAGTGATGGAATCATGAGTGTTGAGATGTTCTATATTTCGATTAATTATTAGGATGTTCTACATTTCAATTATTTATTGGGATGTTCTATATTTCAATTAATTAATTGGATGTTCTATATCTCGATTAATTATCAAGATGTCTGATTTATTATCGTTAATTCATTTGTGCATCCTGTTATATTTGCGATACTTAGAACATCTTGACATCTCTTCGACATATAGAACATCCCGAAATCTCTACGACATATAGAACATCCTGTCATCTCTTCGACATGTAGAACATCCTGTCATATCAACGACATATACAACATCCCATTATCTACCAGTCGACCAACTCGTCGAACTAAAATTATTATTCTATCAAATCAAAACGAAAAAGTGCAGTTAATTAGCATACTTTTCATCTATCACTTTTTTTATTTCCTCAGCCGTCTTTTTGCCGATACCCTGCACCTCGGTTAACGATCCCGGGTCTGCCTGGAAGACCGCACTCACACTTCCAAAATGCTCCAGCAGCCGTAGTGCAAGTGTAGCCGAGACGCCTGGCAGGCTTTCGATAATAAATTGTTGGCGTTCGTGAACCGACATTGGGCCTTTCTCACCACGTATGCTTGGCACTCGCCGTCCTTCCAATTGCTCGCGCAGTGCAAGCGCACGTATCATCTCGGCCGATTCCCGTGCGCTCGCAGTGGAGATAATTGGTATATTGAAATCGGAAATAATAGAGACCAATGCACCGTAGATTGCTGAAGTATTGATCCTCCTGCTTGTAAAAAGACCATCACCCTCGAGGATCATTACGGGGCGCAGGTACTCGTTTTTCATATTTTTTAGTTGAGTAAATAGCCGACCGTCAATTAATGATTGAAGAAAATCTGCAACCAGTTTACGTTCTACACAGATCCGTTCGGATATTATATAATCACCAAAAGGTAACTGCTTTGGGATTATAGTTACATTCATTTTAGTCAGTTCACGAACCACCAAAGATTTGAACTCACGATTATCAACCATCACTTCTATATTGCCATTAGATTTTTGAGCAAGCAAATTCATAGTTGATGACGCCGCTTGAAAATCACCCAATCTTGTTTGCTCGTTATCTTCGACCTTCGAGGGTTTTTTTTCTATGGTAATGATGGAGTTTTTATTATCATTATTATCATTATTATTAGAGTGATTATTTCCCCTGACTTCTGATGCAGCTTGGTTAACCGGAGCCGGTATTTGTTGATCCGTAAAAAATTTCCTTTCCAAGACCCGAGGTTTAGTTACCTGAACCTTTTCCGCCAATTTTGATCTAAGCACATCTAATTCCCGTTTCATCTGTTTTTCTTTATTCTTAGATGACCAGTAATAGGCTTCATCACGTGTATTGCGTGTGATCAGTATGATTACTTTTCCCGGTCGTTTTCGACCGGTTCGACCGCGGCGCTGTATCGTGCGTATCTCTGAGGGTATAGGTTCATAAAACACAACTAGATCGGTTGCGGGAATATCCAACCCTTCTTCCGCAACCGAGGTGGCAACCAGAACATTATACTCACCCGCCTTGAACTTCTCGATCAATGCCACCTGCTCGCGCTGTCTCAGACCCTTGTCTTTACCGTGTGTGGCCTGGCCAACAAACCTGGCCGGCCGGACGTGCACTAACCGCGATAGCTCGTCTGTCACTTGCTTGGATGTGTCTCGATAATGTGTGAACACAATAATTCTTGAATCGGGTTTTTTGGCAAGTTGGTCCTGCACGACCATGACAACCGATCTAAGTTTGGGATGGTCAAATTTGATATTCTCTGCAAGTTTGATCACACGCTGTAGATCTTTATCTTTCATCAGCGACTTTGCGGCTCGAGAACCACCTTTGGAATTTGACTCGACCTCCAATCGATCCAGATAATTACGCAATGCACTTGGCCCTTGGGTTTCGGCCAGCATTATTGCATGGTTGATCTTTATTGCAGCCGCTTGTATTGTTGCGGCAAAGAACAAAGAATGGGGTTGTTTTTTTCCAGACGCCAATCGTGCTTGGATGCGCTTCTGAACTTCTAAAAGCTCGGTAGTAGATATATTGCGGAAACGCCGCACCAAACCGAACTTGTACAGTGCTTTACATTTTTCTTCTAAAATATTTTGCAAATGTTTAATGACCGATTTGATTTTATCTGGCACGTCTACTCGAAGCCATTGCACATGTATATCATGCACATACGGCAACACATCAGGATCATATTCCGATCTGATCTCAACACCTGAGATGTTTAGATTATTACAGACCTCGATTATCTTCTGCGCTCTGCTGCCCGGTGATGCGGTAATACCCATAACCAGTTGGTCTTTCCCCTGGTTTTGATATCTCTCGGCAACGAACACATATGCATAATTACCCACTGCGCGGTGTGATTCATCAAAGATAATAAATGACACATCCTCCAGAGTCAATCTGTTTGCGAGCAGGTCGTTCTCTATCACCTGCGGTGTGGAAATTATAATTTGACTATTGCTCCACTGTTCACTTCGTTTTTTCGGGTTAACCTCACCTGTAAAGATCGAGGTCTTATCCATATCCACCAATAGAAATTGGTTTATAAACGCCTTGTGCTGTTCCACCAGTGGTTTTGTGGGCGCCAAAAATAATATCTTTTTATCGGGTAACTTTTTCAAGCGTTCGGCAATTACCAGAAGTGCACATATCGTTTTACCCATACCCGTAGGTAAAACAACTAATGTGGAACGCTCGATACAGGAGTTCGAAATATTAACTTGATAATCACGTTTTTCTATAGCTGATGGTTTTATCAACGGATGTTCTATGTACATGCATGCACGAAATAGGATATAGGTATGATATATTCAATATTTGCGCTGGGAGATCATTGAATATATTGTTAGGATGTTCTATATTTCGAATAATTATTAGGATGTTCTACATTGCGATTAATTTTCAGGATGTTTGATTTGTTTTTTCTATCCCGTTGGTGCATCCCGTAATATCAATACCATATCGAACATTTCGAAATCTCTTCGACATTTAAAACATCCCGGTATCTCAACGTCATATCGAA
>JAEHCK010000240.1 GCA_020696345.1 Thermoplasmata archaeon
ATTGTTATAATTCCATTATATCACACTGAAAGGGAAAGGCAAGTGTTAAACTGAAAATGTTTGTCTCAATAAACCCGATGCATCGTGGTCCATCTTTTTGGTCGTGTCATCATAACATACCCATTTATTGACATCTACCAGACCATGACATTTGCATTGATTCGACCAGTAAATGTTTGGGTATCTTCGTATCAAATATCATGATTGTTTCATTGTGGTCCGGGAATGTTTCTTTAAATATTATATAACCTACCATAATTACACCTCCTCAAATAGATTGTTATTACATCTGTTTCCAGCTGGTAAGTCGATAGCCGGATAGTTTGTCGAACAACGAATTTAAGAGTTCACAATCATAGTTTATTCCTAAAGTACCTGTAAGCGTGTCAACTTCCACCGCTACGTCCTCATCGTTGTTCAACATCAATGATCCGTTAATCGTTACATTACCAGTAATAGACTTGATAATGTTGCCGTTGATTATAACAGGACCATTCCATGTAAATATACCATTGATTTTCTCGACATTACCATCAATGAATAATACACCCCAACCAGTACCACCATTTATTGAAACTGGCGTGGTTGCGTCTATAAACACAACTGTTGGTTTGTTTTCAGTACCCATATCAACTGGCATGGTTGTGTGTACCTCTTTGGCTAAATTAAGAACATTCGCACGCATGTTACCCCATTGTATGATGTCCATACCCGCATCAAGTGAGGTTTCATCATCACAACCGGCAGTACATGTTATACCAGAGCCGCCGATGTACTCAACATTATAATCGATGTTGTCAACATCATATACTATCTCAGGTGGTGTATCCTCACCAGAACAGAGATTGTAATCAGCATCAATATCAGGACTTCCTTGAATTTTCAAAGCATCGTCATATGTTCTTATCGGTGCGCCGGGCAACTGGAAGGCCGGTGTAAACGTATATGTTGCCCGTACCACTGCCAGACCGTCTCTGACAGTATGCGTACCATAACCAGCGATCTGAATGTTCGGCATCTTAGATGTTGGTTCAATGGTGTCAAGACACACGATGTCAGCCGCGTAAGCTACTGAATTACTAAGTTCTCCTTCTATCCAAGGTATTTCAGAATCGGCATCGAATGTGGGGTCAATGTTGGCATTGGCCCATAACTTACCATGTGCCAATGCAGACTCGGCGCCATAGAAGTTCATCTTATAAATCAACATGTTAGTTGATATCTGTTGTTCAGTTATTGAAGTACGGACGGTTGCTGTACCTAAGATAGTCAACACTGCCAGTATCATTATGGCAATAACAATGACGCTTCCGTTTTCGTTTCTTGTTATCATATTACACCTCAAATAGATCGTCCCATGACTGGCGTACAATGTCAGGGGTGATTATGATTCTGAATTTATCAGGACCTTGTGAACGTCTCACTTCACGAGCAACACCGTAGATTTCAGGTTCGAACCATTCATCAAATGCGTCAAACAACACTTGACCTTTGCTACCCAGTACCGTACAAACGTGCGGATTGATGCGTCCGTCACGGAACCGTTTCGGTGTGATTGTCACCACTGTACCGAAATATTTCTTCATGTACACGACCAATCCGAGCCGCCCGTGTTTATTACCAGTTTTCTCTAAACGATCTGAAAAGCTATCTGTTGACCATTCTGAATGTGCAATGGTCAGATAATTTTTGTTTTCGTTCCATTTCACATGTGGTGAAATGTTGTACAACACATCTTGAAATCGCTTTAGTTTCATTTTCTTGATCATAATATCCTCAGTATACAACCTTAATAGGATTCTGGCAACTATTACTCTTTCGTATCCCAGACCTCTTTCGGAGCTGAGTATTTTTTCTTGATTCGTGGTTTAATGATATGTCTACTCAATACCGTACTTAACTGAACTCTGATCTTTTGTGTAATGTTATCCATTCGACCGCGGATAGCGTCTATCATCGCTCTAACACCATCTGATTCACAACAATATGTGACACATGTCTTCGATCTTAACTCACGAGGAAGAGCGCATCCTTTACCTTTACGCCAGAATCCGGTTGAGTTTCGCCAGTCTTTTTCGTCATATACAAATAACGAATTATATGTTTCAAAATCTTTCTCAAAAATAAGATCGTCTTCGAAATAACCGAGACTTGAATGACAACCTTGACAACAACACATGTGATTCGGGTCTTTTTTAAGGCGACCATGACATTTTTTACCTTCATCAAAACAGGTGAAATTGATCTGACCAGTGGCATCTTTCAATTCTTTATATTTCTTTAACTGATATTTCAAATCAGAGTAATGATCGTTAAGGTTGATTCGTGTCGGAATAAAAGTGTTACCACCACGATTCAATATTCTTTCTGTCCATAATCTTCGTGGTGGGTGATCACCGCCGGGCATATTAATTGCATTTGACATTTTGATTTCCTTTCTTATCTGATTTTCAGACCGAGTTCGGCGACATACTTGATTGCGTATGCTCTGTTATCGTCATTGTTCATGATACCGCGGGCGTGAAAGGTTCTCACGATACCGGACATTGACAGTGTACCATGAACGGCATATTTCGAAAGTTTCTCAATTGCAAATTCGATCATGTCTTTGATTTCTTCGGGCGTATCTTCAACCGGGCGCGCGGCAATCGGTGTTTTCTTTTCAGGTTTCGGAGTTTCGGGAATAACATTGTCGGTTTCAAGATAGTGTTTAACAACCTTGTCAACCTTGACTTCGAATTTATTCAGTTTGAGAGGTGAAACTCTCCAGTAATGACCTGACGGCGTACCATCTTCATTCACTGAAATGGATTTCTGGTTGATTCTCAACACAGTGCCAGTCACTTTGCGATTACCACGTTTTGAAGTCTCAAACCAGACACGTTCACCGTACCTGAATGATCTTACAGACGAACCATTTGAAAGACCAGGACGTCTACGGGCACCACGTGCGTCATTCATCTGATCACGAGGTGACAGACCACCATCAGTAGCATTTTCAAAGTATTCATCTTTGATGGTATTCCAGAAACGGAAGATTTCAGTCTGACATGCTTTGAAGATGTTTGAGTGTGCCGTGCCAACTCTGGTATCTTTAAAAAGATGACCAAGTTCATGAATGAGACAACCAACATTCGAACCGGCATTATGTAAACGAATACGACCAAGATGATAATTTGCCGTACCCATCAGATTTTTGGTTGAACG